>CANGZW010000003.1 GCA_947458405.1 Leptospiraceae bacterium | reverse complement strand
AGTACAAAGGTTAGGAATGCAGAAATTGCCGAAGAAAGTGCTAAACCTGCATGTTTTAAAAAATTCATAAGTATTAAATTAGATATAATGTTGAATGTAAATGAAATCATATTTGCTTTTAAAGGTGTTTTTGTATCCTTGAAAGCATAATAAGAAGAGGTGAGAATCTTATTTAAGCTAAACAAAGGTATAGCTAATGCATAAAATCGTAATGCCTTCAGGGTAGATTCCGTGGATTCATATCCCCACTTTCCACCAAAAAATATCGAATCAATAATACTTCTTCCTGCAATTAAAAATCCAAATGCCGCGGGAAGCGTCAAAAATAAACTAAATTGTATTACATGTGATAATTCTCCGGGAATTTTTTCTTTTTCGTCATTTTTTAAAGATGCCAATAGAGAAGGAAGAGTTGTGGTTGCAAGAGCCACTCCGATTATTCCAGTTGGAAATTGTATTAATCTTTGGGAATAATCTAAACTTACAACAGCACCTAAACCGGGATTATTATTTTGAATATAATTAGCTAAAAATATATCTATCAAAAGACTAATCTGATAAAATCCTCCCCCAATAACTGCAGGAATCATCAAACTAAAGATTTTTTTAATAGCAGAGTGCTTCCAATTAAAATTTAACTTTGGTGAGAGTCCGAGATACCAAACATAATAAGATTGAACTAAGAGTTGTGTAATACCTCCAATGATTATCCCATAGCATAAAATTTCGACTTTTTCTATCATTTCATTGTAATTATTTATTATAAATATAAATACTATAATATAACTTAAATTCAATATTATTGGTGACATCGATGGAACAAAGTATTTTTGATGGCTATTAGAAATGGCCATGTATATCGAAGAGAGAGACGCAGTCATGATAAGAACAAATAAAATCAATGATAATTTAATGACTAAATCCTGGTATTCTTTTTTACCACCTACTAAAATAGGTAGTAAAAATGGTGCTAGCAATATAAATACTGCTACAAAAATAGTAAGCATGGTAAATAAAAATGTTAAAACAGTACCCGCTACAATTTTTGCTTCTTCTTTACTTTCTTTTTCTGCATCTGAATAAATAGGCATAAACGATTGTGAGAGCGTTCCCTCAGCCAATAAATTTCTATACATATTGGGAAGTCTATAGGCTATTGAAAAGGCACTTGCCACCCAACCCGTTCCAAAAGTTATAGCCATATAATGATCCCTAATTAGACCCAATATTCTAGATAAAAAGGTATAAAATGATAAAGCTAAACTCTTAGCTACACTTGATTTTTCATTATTTTCCAATGTCTTATAATTTCTCAATAGTGGATATAGATCCGGATTGCCTTAGAAGAAAACTCGCATGACAGGTAGGACATTTTTGTTTGCCCTGTTTTTTGATTTTAATTCTTGTACCACAATTTCCACAGTTAATCACTAACTCTGTAAATTTTGAATCGTATTCCCTACTCTCCTCTTCTATAATTATACTTTCTTTTATATCCTCATCATTCGAATTACCTTTTGTTATAAAAGGAATTGTAAATTCATAATTCTTTTTATGATTAGATGAATCTTCGAATGTACTACTAAACTTCTCATTTTCAGTCTCTGAATCATTTTCCACAGCTGGATATCTTGCTTCTGATAAAAACAAAGGAGCATACTCCTCTATTATCTCATCCGAAGATACAATTGGAAGATCAGGTTCTGTAGAAATTTCTTCATAGGAGACTTGAATTTCTTTCTCTTTTTTTATTTTATTAGATCTGGGATGATTGATGATTTCTATTTCATTTAATTCTATTTTTTCTTTTTCAATAGGATGAAGTGTATTGAGAATATTTTTTGCTGAGGCTATATTTTTTGTTATGTAAAAAAGTTTATTAAATCCAAAAAACATAAATAGATCGAGTGTTTCATCATTTAATCCCGATATTACAGAAATTATATTATTTTGGATAAATCTTTTTCTAATCCTAAGTAAAATTGAAATACCAAAAGATGAAATACTGTTTAATGATTCACAATCCAATATTATTCTCGAAAATAAACTCTCTAAATTAATAATATATTCATAAAAATCTAATGCAATTTTGGAATCTAAATCTCCAGAAAGTGATATTATTACCAACTTCTCATCTTTATTTTCAAATTTAATATTAAATTTTAACATTAATCTAAATATACAGCATCAAGTGATTTAGAATTTTTATTTTGTTCAGAAGAAATAGATTCTTCATTTGGAGGAGAAGAACTTTTTTTTACATCTTTTCTGAGGAGAGTCTCATAAGAATTTTCTGTTACTTTCTCTTTGATTAATTGGTAAACAAAAAAATAAAATACCAACCAGAGAATCAATGTAAAGATTAGGCCTGAAATTATAATAAGAATAAATTGTTCCCTAAATTGATTTTTTTTGACAGAAATTAATTTTTCAAAATCCTGTCGCTCATAAATAATATGAATCGAACAACAAACTTCCATTTTATCCTGAATATAAACAGGTGCTGATACCAAGATTCTTTTTTCTGCCAAATCGGGAATGAGCTCTAAGATTTTTTTCTCAAAATATTCTGAACTATCATTTTTTTCTTCGTCATACAAATAGTGTTCCACCTGTCCCCTTCGCATTCTCAGGGCTTTCGTAAAAATAGGAATATTGGTATCACTAGGAGAAAAATCCTTATTTGAAATATAGCTAGAAATGATTGTCCCATCGGTAGATAAAAAATATATATTTTTTATAAGAATGGAACTAGATTTACTTGTGATTACTGATCTTGAAAAATAAGTATTCAAATCTTCAGAATCAAACGACTTATCCGTTTTTTCAAGATACCTTGAAAAATTTAACGCCATCAATCGTCCTATGGAATCCGCAGAATCTTTCTTCTCCGAATATTCTTTTTCCAGGGACTTAAAAAAAGAATTAGTAACAAGAGAAAGAACAGTTAGTTCAAAAGTAATAAAAATTATAAAAAAATATATTAATTTAAGTATCATAATTCAGTAGTTATCATACAAAAAAAGGATTTGTCCTTTTTTCCCTGTAAATCTTTGTAAATTCGCCATGCCCCGGAATAACAAGAGTCTCTTCCTCGAGAGTAAATAATCTATTTTCGATTGATTTAATTATTTTAGTAGAATCGCCACCCCATAGATCGGTCCTTCCTATGCTTCCATTAAATAAAGTATCTCCCGAAAATAAAATTTTCTTATCTTCAAGGTTTAAATAAAAACAAGTTGATCCCGGAGTGTGCCCCGGGGTAAAAATCACCTTGATTCCTGATTTTATTCCAAAATCAATCTCTTCTTCATCTTCCAAGAAATGAGTAACTTCTCTAATTTGGCCGGAGCTATAATGAATCCCAAACATGTTACATTGCATTTCTAATTTTTCATATAAAAATAAATCCTCTCTATGCAAACAAATAGAAGCAGACTCATGATGGGAAGCGATTTCACTTGTTCCTAAACAATGATCAAAGTGTGCATGTGTATGAAGAATATGAGTTAATTTAAAGTTTCTCTTTTTTAATTTCTCTAAAATTTCTTTCTCCATCCCTCCGGGATCGATCACAATGGCAGACTGCGTGGTCTCAGAATAAAGAATTGAGCAATTGCAACCTAAGGGAGGAACAGGAAATGTTTCAACTTGAACTGTCACATTCCTAAAATTCTATGTCTCCAAAATCTGTAAAGTAACTACTCGATGATTTTCTAAGGCTTTAAGTGAATTACTTTCCTTGACCCCTTCAGGGATTTATTTTTTAATGGGAGATAACTTTTCAATATTTGCTTAAATTCCCGGAGATAAAGATGATTTTTGGAATACTAAAAGAATCTGATGATGAAAATAGAGTAGCACTACTCCCTGAAGCTGTAGATGCACTGATTAAGATGGGTCAAAAAGTCATCCTTGAGACAAATGCCGGAGCGAGATCCTTTGCCTTAGATGAGGATTATAAAAAAGTGGGAGCAATTATTGTATCCCGTTCAGAAATTTTCCAAAAAGCCGAGTTTATAATAAAAATAAATCCTCCTACGGGAGCGGATATTGACCAATTAAAAAGTGGTGTTATTTTTATGGCTGTTATCCAACCACTTTTTAATCCCCAAATCATAAAAGCACTCACCGAAAAAAAAGTATCCGTCTTAAGCCTAGATTCAATTCCACGCACAACCCGTGCCCAGAGTATGGATATACTTTCCTCTATGAGCACTGTATCAGGATACAAAGCGGTATTATTGGCGGCAAACCACCTACCAAAGTTCTTTCCCATGCTGACCACTGCCGCTGGAACAATAGCACCCGCTAAAGCTCTCATCCTTGGAGCGGGTGTGGCCGGTCTGCAAGCTATCGCCACTTCAAAAAGACTGGGCGCCGTGGTCGAGGTTTTCGACTCAAGACCGGAAGTAAAAGAACAGGTTATGAGCCTGGGGGCAAAATTTGTGGAAGTTGATGGAGCAAAGGAAGCCATTGGAGCGGGTGGATATGCTGTCGAACAAACAGAAGATTACAAAAAAAAGCAAATAGCCGCCATACAAAAGTCAGCTTCAAAGGCTGATTTTATAATCACAACTGCCCTTATCCCCGGTAAAAAAGCTCCTATTCTCATTACAGAAGACATGGTAAAAGATATGAAAATTGGCTCTGTAATTGTAGATCTAGCCGCAGTAAATGGGGGAAACTGTCAATACACTGAAGCTGGTAAAACAATCAGTATTCATGGTATCACGATTATTGGAGTGACTAATCTTCCATCCACAATGCCAACTGATGCGAGTAAAATGTTTGGAAAAAATGTAATTAATTTTATAAAAAATATGATTAAAGACGGAAAGACAGAATTAAATTTAGAAGATGATATTATCTCAGGAACTTGCATCAGCCATGCTGGGGTTGTCAGACATGCCCCAACACTTCAATTATTGGAAAAATAAAACTTGGATATTTTTCAAATTTTTTCTCAATATAGAGATCTAATCTATTTAATAATTATAACCTCTTATTTAGGCTTTGAGATTATTTCACACGTTCCTATGATTCTAATCTCCCCGATGAACTCTGCTGTGAATTCTATACATGGACTCATTGTCATTGGCGGTATATATGTAGTGGGAAGAGCAAAAGAAGATGATGTAACCGTGCTAATTTTAGGATTTATTTCTATAATTTTTGGAATTATGAATTTAGTCGGGGGAAGTCTATACACGGACAGAATGTTGAAGGTTTATAAATCAAAGGAAAAATCAGAAGACTAAGATGGTTTCTAGTGATATTATAGAAGTATTTTATCTAATTTCAACCATTCTAATTATTATAGGACTTAGATTTTTAACCCGTATTGAAAGAGCAAGACAGGGGAATCTTATCCTCTCGTTTAGTATGGGTCTTGCTGTTGCCGTTTCATTAATCCAAAACAATACATCTAATTTGGGTTGGATATTCTCCGCTCTTTTAATTGGTTCCGTAATGGGTATCTTATCTGCAAGAAAAGTCAGACTGACCTCTGCTCCTCAGTTACTAGCTTTTTTTAATGGAATTGGAGGAGCCTCGGCTACCATCACCTCATATATAGCCTTTATCCAAATAGCAACTTTAGAAAATGAAGTCCTTTTCTCTGCAAAGTCTATATTTATACTTTCATCGATTTTTTTTGGTATCATTTCTTTTTCAGGTAGTTTTATTGTAATACTTAAACTACTGGGTATCCTACCTGAATCCGGTATCTCATTTCCATTGCAAAAATTATTAAATTTTTTTACTGTAATTTCTGCTATAGCTGTTTCTGGGTTTATTTTAGCCAAATCTGAACCAGATCATTATCTTTTATATTTACTTATCCTTTTATCTATTATCTATGGTATATTTTTCTTCTTACCAATTGGAGGAATCGATTCCCCCATAGGAATATCTTTTTTAAATTCGTACTCGGGACTTGCCCTCCTCTTCTCAGGATTTATTTACTCTAATCAAATGATGCTTATAGGAGGACTACTCATTGGTGCCTCCGGATTAATTCTATCCATACTTTTTGCAGGACAATCAAAAAGACCGATTTTTAAAGTACTTTTTGGCGGAAGCATATACAATTCACCTTCTCCTTATTATCACTTGGGTATGATTGCAAAGGAAATATCTATCATAGACACAGCGATTCAGCTTAAAAACTCAAAAAGAGTTTTAATTATACCGGGTTATGGATTAGGTATTACACAAACTCAATATTCAGTCAAAGAACTTGAAGAAATATTAGTAGAATATGGTGTTGAAGTTAAGTATTTAGTGCATCCTTTTGCAGGAAGAATGCCCGGACATATGAATGTATTACTTTCTGAAGCAAATATTTCTTATAAAAATATACTCCAGGTTACTGACGTTAATAATATCATTAATAATATTGATTTAATTGTGTGTGTGGGTGCAAATGATATCATTAATCCATTTATGGATCAGGATAAAAAAAGTCCTCTCTTTGGAATGCCAAAAGTCAATCTTGAGAAAGCCAAACAAATTATTGTAATCAAAAGATCCCTGCAACCCGGCTTTTCTGGAATTGAAAACCAAATATTTTTTGAAAATAACACACGACTAATCTTAGGGAATATAAAATCCTCGCTAATCAAACTGATTAGTGAGATTAGAGAAATTTAAATTATTAGTTTGGTATTACAGATTTCGCTTCACAATTAATTGTAATATTTAAAGTTATAGCAGTTCCCGTTGTTGCCGATGCAGCTGTACAAGTTTTATTATCTTGAGTAAAACAAGTTGTACCTGTAACTAATGCAGTACAGTTAATATTATCTTGCGTATTACATGTTAAAGGAGTTGTAATCGTAGTAGATGTATTTTTAGAGAAAGTTCCATTCAATTGCAACTGAATACTTTTCATATAAGATAACTGTTGGCTACCCGTATTAGACTCATCAATGTATCCCAAGCCCAAACCACCAAGTCCCCATGTAACCGTTCCCTGTTTGCCTGTAATTGTCGTATTAAACAATCCTCCAGTGATGGTAAAACCCTGTTGTTGATCCACACTTCCTCTTGATTGAGTAGAATCATAAATGAATCTTAGATTCAATGTTTCCTTAGTATTTTTCATCACATAGGAGTTTACAATTGTAAATTTGGAGGATGTTGTATTAGTTCCTGTGGTACCTGTAGTTGTAGTACCTGTAGTTCCTGTGGTTCCTGTTGCTGTGGTAGTAGCAGGGGATGCAAGTCCGCAGTTAGAAGTGAGATCAGTATCTATTTCTCGAGTGGAGAAATACAGAGCATAAAAAGAAGGATCATTGGAAGCAAGCTCCAATAATTGAACAGGGAAATCCATTTTTATTTTATTTGCATCAGCATTGGTGCAAGTAATGAAGGAATTGATTGAGAGTAGCATGATGATTGCATTTATTTTATTCATAAATTTTGGTTTCCCTATATTTTCGTTACTTCACAATTCTCGATTCATGAATTGGATTTGCTTTTACTCTTTTCATAGCTAACTGTAAAACTGAATTCAATTCGCTCTGACTATAATGAAAACTAGCTTTCTTTCCTCTTCTAACATAATACGGTGTTAATTGATTAATTGCACACCCAAAAACGTCTTGAATAGAAATTTGCTCCCAACCCCAATTAGGATTTTCCATAATTATTTTTTTTAATTCTTTTCGTAAATCCTCTTCAACGGAATTTACAATATCCTTAGTCCATTCTGTCAGCTTAATTGTTTGTATAGCCAAATTTCATTGTTCTCCTTGTTTAACAGTCTGCAAGCAAAATTCAGAGGACTCCCAAGTGTTTCACATTTTTTACCTCTTGGATCCATTTTCGATTGTTTGATTCAACTTCCGATAGAGCCAAAGTAGACACTCCCCTAGAAGTTTTGACTGTAATAGATCCCAAAATAGTTAAGACTTTTTTATCCTCTTTAGTTAGACCCGATAAAAGTCGGATTCCGGTATCTTCATCAATTTTTATTAGCTTATCGAAAACTTTCATATATTCATTTTTTTTACCCTGAATTTGTAGGGTTAATTTTTTCATCTCTGTATAGTATTTTTCCCAAGCCAAAGCAGTTCCCCCTTTTTTTGGACGCTTGATTCGAGTTTTTTTCCAAAAATATTGATAAAAAGCAATAAATTCAAGGGGAATCGAATTAAAAAGTTCTTCTGTTTTTATTAGATATTCAATTGCATCTAGGGAATCTGAAATTTTTTGCAATTCCCTGTTTAGTCTTTTTAGTTGTGAACTTCCCAGTTTTTCTAGAGATCGATTCTGTAGCTCACCAAGTTTTGCCTTAATTTCTTTTGCATTCATTCTTCTTTCCATTCTATAATTCGACGGGTCATTATTTCAACCTGAACTCTTGCTAATTCAGAAGAGTGATAATCCACAATAGGTCTTAATGATTCTATCGATTTATTTACCGAAGAAAGTCTTTGTAACCCTGTCCAAATTTCACACCTACCGAGTAAGTCTCTGTAGCTATCGTTTCTTCTCCATAATTCTATACTTCTACTCAAGATTCGAATATGGCGGGAAAATACTAACTCCCTGACATTCCATAAAGTAGGGGCAATCCCTCTGATCTCTTTTTTTCGGTTTCCATACCTTTGGGATAGTTGTTTCACTTGCATAATTAACCAATTGATTCCATTGGTAGATAACCAATCGGGTATGACAGGAATAATAATATTGTCACAAAAATAGAGCATATTTTCAGACATGGTATATAGATTTGGAGGACAATCCACTATTATAAAATCATAATACTCTTTGATATAGGAGCTAATTCTATCCATCAATTCAAAATATTGGATTGGACCTCCAAAAGAAGAGATATATAGTTTTCCATCCTCTCCATATCGAATGTCTCTCTCAAGACTGATTAGATTGTAATGGGCTGGAATTATATGAAGATTCGGCCAATAAACTTCTGAATCTATATAGGTGCTACTACCATCGGGAAGAATCTTTTTTTCACTCGAAAATACGGGAGATCTCACGCCAGGCTGAAACTCTCCTATGATATCCTCTTCATCTATTTTTTTTAGGTTTCCTTTTCTGACCCTATCAATGAGCCCAAATAGACTTTTTTCGGGATTGGGAAAAATTTCCCGCTTCCAGTATTCCCCCAACATAAAAACAGATGAGTTCGCCTGTGCATCCGCATCGATTAATAAAACTTTATAGTTTTGGCTTTCATTTTTGGGTGTATTTGCCAATGCCGCGGCAAAATTAACGGATAGGGTTGTTTTTCCTACTCCCCCCTTGAAATTTAAAACACAAATAGTACAGGCAGACATTCAATCTCGATTTAGGTAATTTACCTATAATGATAGTTTCGATGAAAACGGATAGTTTGGTAAACTAGTTTTCCTGATAAATTAATTTTTAACTACGAAATTTACCAGTTTTTCCTTCACATAGATCTTTTTAATTATCTCTTTGCCTTCCAAAAATGGTGGAACCTTCTCCGCTATGACACCCTTTTGGAATGCCTCGGCTTCCGTTATGGACTTTTCAGCCGAAAATTGCCCCCGAACTTTCCCATTAACCTGTACTACGATAATTATTTCAGTATCTTCTAGATATTGCTCATCAATATAGGGATATTTTTCATTGCTCAAAGAAATTTTGTAACCCAATTTTTGCCAGATTTCCTCGGCTAGATGGGGAGCAAACGGTGCTAAAATGAGAATAAATGGCTTTAAAATCTTCCAGGGTCTGTTAGTTTTTGTAGTCATTTCATTTACAAAAATCATCATCTGACTTACAGCAGTGTTAAAAGAAAAGTTTTCAATGTCTTCTTCCACTTTCTTAATTGTTCGATTTAAAATTTTATACATATCTAAATCGGGTTCGGATTGATCGACAGCAAAACTTCCATCTTCTCTATGGTAAAGTCTCCAAACTCTATTCAAAAATCGAAATACGCCCTCCACACCTTTTTTACTCCAGGGCTTTACCATTTCAAAAGGACCCATAAACATTTCAAATAGTCGTAAACTATCCGCACCATAATGTAGTACAACTTCATCAGGATTTACAACATTTCCCAATGATTTAGACATTTTTTTCTTATCTTCTCCTAAAATCAATCCCTGATGAACTAATTTTTTAAATGGTTCGGGTGTAGAAACTAGCTCTAGGTCAAATAATACCTTATGCCAAAATCTTGCATAGAGTAGATGTAAAACAGCATGCTCACTTCCTCCCACATATAAATCTACTGGCATCCATTTGGATTCTAATTCTTTGTCACAAAAATATCCATTATTTTTAGGATCGATAAACCGCAAGTAGTACCAGCAAGAACCCGCCCATTGAGGCATGGTATTTGTTTCACGACGAGCATTGAGTCCATCCTTAGTTTTATACGGCAACCATTGTACTGCATTTGCCAAAGCAGATTCTCCACTTCTAGCGGGTTTAAAATCTGTTAATTCGGGAAGTTGCAAGGGAAGTTCTTGTTCGGAGATTGCCAATGCAAATCCTTCTTCTGTATGTACTAACGGAATGGGTTCTCCCCAATATCTCTGTCGGGCAAATAACCAATCTCTCAATTTATATTGAGTTTTTCGTTTGCCTATCTTTTTAGCTTCCATGAATGAAATCACTTTATCACTGGCTTCTTCGTAGCTTAGGTTATTAATATCTAGAATAACACTGTTTGAATTTATACAATAGGATGATTTAGATTCAAAACAATCAGTTGGATTTTCTCCTCCAAAAATTACCTGTGTAATTGGAAGATTGTACTTCTTAGCAAAAGCATTGTCCCGAGTATCATGTGCGGGAACTGCCATAATTGCTCCCGTTCCATAGTGGTACAGAACATAGTCTGATATCCAGATTGGAATACGTATTTCAGGATTTAAGGGATGAACTACATAGCTACCCGTAAAAATCCCCGATTTATCTTTATTGAGTTCTGTTCTATCCAAGTCACTCTTCAAAGAGGATTTTTGGATATACTCTAGAATTTCATTTTTATATTCAGAAGTTGTCACTTCCAAAACTATAGGATGTTCCGGGGCAAGGACTATGTATGTCACACCAAAGATAGTATCCGGTCTGGTAGTGTAAACTTCGATTGATTTACTGCTTTCAGTTAAGAATGAAAACTCCAAGCCTTCACTTTTGCCAATCCAGTTCCTTTGCATATCCAAGGTAGATGGAGGCCAACTCACTAAGTCTAAATCTTTTAAAAGCCTATCTGCATATGCTGTAATACGCATCATATATTGACGCATAGGTCTTCTTGAAACCGAGTAGCCCTTAGATGTCCATTCCTCCACCTCTTCATTGGCAAGAACGGTTCCCAACTCTTCGCACCAATTCACCGGAATATCTGCAATATAGACCAATCTAAAAAAAGAAAGAATATCCTCTTTCTCTTTTTGAGTCTTTTTATTCCAATCATCTGCAGAAAATTCAGAAATCTTATCGTTATTTAAAAAATTACCAGAGCCTTTATTAGAAAATTGTATTACCAAATTTTCGATAGGCTTTGCTTTATTCTCAATCTCATCAAAATATGAATTATAAAGTTTTAGAAAAATCCATTGGGTAAACTTGTAATAATCAGGACTGGTAGTAGAAACTTCCCTACTCCAGTCATAAGACAAACCAAGCATCTTGATTTGCCTTCGGAAGTTATTAATATTTGTTTCTGTTGTGATCTTGGGATGAATGCCATGTGTCATGGCGTATCTCTCTGCAGGAAGACCAAAGGCATCCCATCCCATTGGATGCAAAACTTCAAATCCCTTCATTCTTTTATAACGGGAGATTATGTCAGTAGCAGTATAGCCTTCGGGATGCCCTACATGTAATCCTGCACCGCTTGGATAAGGAAACATATCTAAACAATAGTATTTTGGTTTTTTTGATTGAATATCAGTTTGAAAGGTACTATTAACCTCCCAGAACTCCTGCCATTTTGATTCTAAATCCTTGAAAGGATAATCCATAGAGAATAACTCTATTTAATTCCTCACAGAGTCAATTACTTTTACTAATCTTTTAAAGGTGATAGTCAAACAATTCTTACACATATTCTGCTGATACAGTTTTTCGCATTCTTTTTTACATGCTACACAAGTTAGCTTGTTACTTGGCTTATTGATAAGAGCCTCGATTGATTGAAATTGAATAAATGTGTTGTCGTCTTCCAAAAATCTCATCGTTCCTTTTTCCCTATTATCTCTTTTTGACAAAGTGTAAATAACCCCGGAGGTCTAAACTATGTATTTCAATAATTTTTAAAACCAGATTGAATACTCTATAAATAATAATAGCTTACAGGTCAAAAAAAATATTCTCAAGTATGAACTGATAAAAATCGATATAAGCCATATTTTTTTATTTTTTTCAATTCAATGTGGAACGTTTTTTTATTTTCATTTTTGTAAAAATAAAAATAAAATTCACCTTACACAAGCCATAAGTTAAATAAAAATATTAATAAGAAATAAGTAAGCAGAATCAATCTTGAAAATTACATTAGAATATTCTAATTATCTATTAATAGAATTTAGTAATGTTAGAATAGCTAAAACTAATTTAATAAATATTTATAAAATTTCATTTTTGGGAGATTTTGATAGATTTAGGTGTAAAAAAAAAATAAAAAAAATCAAACTGTTTATTCTTTTTTGGGAAATATATATGTATGAAGTCATTTATTTTTAACAAATTATCCCTTTCTGAATTTTCTATTGCTTGTCTTATTTTTTTATTACTTCGAAGTCTAATTGATTCAGAGATTATTCAGAGAAATTACTTACTCATATTTATTTTTTTAATCTGTTCAATATTTATCATAATCACTAAATTTAAAAATTTCTCTATAATTATTGGTATATGCTTATTTTTTACGCATCTGTTCATAACTTGTATGTATTTATCATTCAGAAATTTTAAAGTACTCGATGAAACTATATTTACCAATCTCTTAAGAAATAACATTCAAATAGAAATTAAGTCTAACCGTAGAATAAAAAAAGATTTTATAGAAGTAGGAATCAAGAATGGTTTAGAAAACTATAGAGCCGTTTTATATTTTCAGGACATTATAACTTCTGATCAAACCTATAACTGCCCAAATAATAAACTTATCCTCACAAAAATAAATTCTGAAAATTCATATTATGAATTTTTAAAAAATTATAATTTCATTTATATAAAAATGAAAGAGTGCGAGTTGATTCATGAAGAAAAAAATATATCCCAGATCATTAAAAATAGAGTAGAAGATTCACTCCTAGAAGGAGGTCTAGAAAAAACATCCCGTGAAATTGCAATGGGAATAATTTTTGGAGATATTAGTTATTTAAATTCAGAATTAAAAAATTCATCCCTAGAAGGAGGTGTCATACATTTATTTGCAGCTTCGGGACTTCATATGGGAATCATAATTGGAGTTTTATACTTTATATGTAATAAAATAATTAAATTGAATTACTTCTATTCAAAAATAATTCCTGTCTTGATTGGATTTATTTATTTGTATCTATTGAACTTTCCTGTTTCTCTCTTTAGGGCTTATTTTTTTGCCTGCTTTTGGTTGGTTTCTAAGGTTTTTTTTAGAAAATCAAAACCAATAAATATGATAATTATCTGTTTCACTTTTGTATATGTATTTCAAAGAAATTCATTTTTATCTATTGGGTTTTTACTCTCTTTTGGGGCAACCATTGGAATCATCTATTTTAAACATATTTTGGATAAAATTTTATTTAATAATCATAAAAATTTTTTATCACAAAATGTTACAATTTCACTATCTGCTAGCATAGGAACATTTCCTTTTTTAATATATTTTTTTAAATCCTTTAGTTATGGATCATTATTATTAAATATAATTATAGTGCCCTTAGCAGGATTTGCATTACCAATACTCTATTTTTGCTTATTTATTCATCAGTTAGGAATTGAGCTTATTTCGAATCCATTTTGGGTTTTATGCGATCTATTTTTAAGAACAATTATTCTTTTAACAGTCAGTTTATCAGAAAAATTTGGATTTTTTAAAAAGTATCAAAATATAGAATATAATATGATTATTTTATATTCTATATTTATATTATTAATTTTAATTATAAATTATTCCTATAAACCTGAAAATATTTTTAAATCTAAATTTAAAAGTGATATTTATTATCTCTATTCCCCAATAAAATTTAAAATCATTACCATTTTAAACTATATGAGAGAATTATTAATTTCCTTTGTAATTCCTATTAGTATAATACTCTATTTAATTATATTTTCTTATATTGGATATAAAGCTAATGTGATTGATAAATCTCAATTAAAATCTATACTTTATGTTAATTATAATATATTTGTAATAGAAGAAAATAAGAATTTATTTATAGAAGGAGATTGTAAATATATTTATAAATATTTAGTAAAATTAGAAAAAAGTGATATTATCAAAAACTTAAATGAGATTCATATTTCAAATTTAACATGTCTTTCGTTTGCTCTAAATAATAATTTTCATTATAAAATTATTTTTCATAAATCTTTTTATAATAAAAAAGAGGATTCAGTTATGGTATCAAATATTCTTAAATCCTTTCCCGAAATTATTAAATCCAATGATTTTATGCCTAGATTTTTTAAAGATAGAAAGATAATTTTCTTTGCACCCCATTTAGAATCATTAACTGGTCTGAAAAATAGTTCACAAAGTGGAGAAGGTTCTATTTACCTATTGTTTCCTTTTAAGTCCTTAGATACACCCAAAGAATGGAATGACAATAAAATGCTATTAGGAATAAGTGATAGATGGAAGTTTTATTCTTATACAGAATTATGAAAGAATCTTTTAGCTATTTTAATAAAGGAAATATTAATCATTTTTTAAGTGAAAAAAAAGGAGCCCCACTAAAGAAATGGGGGCAAAACTTTTTAATAGATAAAAATATAGTCGAAATAATAGTACAATCACTGCCAGAGAACTTACTCAGTGAAATTACCTCTATTGCAGAGATTGGTCCAGGTTTGGGAGCTATTACACATCGATTAATAGAATTTAATAAAACTGTATATTTATTTGAAATTGATCCTATATTAATTGATAACTTAAAGGATCATGATTATAATATTGCCCCTTTTATTCTAATTGAAGGGGATGTTTTGAAAAATTTGAATATATTAGATAATGAATCTTTCTTTTGTTTTGGGAATTTACCGTATTACATCAGTACAGATATTTTAACTTCATTAGTATTACAGTGTCCTAATTTAAAAGCAGGTATTTTTATGCTTCAAAAGGAATTCATAAATAGGATTACAAGAGAAAATTCTTCCATAAGTATATTTCTATCCATTTTTGGAACATGGAAACATATTAAAAATGTGAGCTCTTCATGTTTTTACCCGTCCCCTAAGGCTGAATCCTCTCTAATTTTTTACGAAAAACATATAGATAGAATTCTTTCAGATCCAGAAATTGAAGTATTACAAATTATCCTTAGATCTTTTTTTTGGGGGAAAAGAAAAACTATTCAAAAAAATATTAAAGATTCTCCATTTCTTAATAAATTCAATAGAAATGAAATTATCGAAGCCGTATTACAAATTGATAATCTCACCGGACAGGAAAGAGCCGAAGATATAAAAAAAGAATCCTATTATAAAATTGCTAAAATAATTAACTCAACTTGTGTAAAAATGAATTAATAGAAAATTATTTTGATTATTTACTGAGTAAGTTTAAACTGTGAATCTATTTTTTTAAAAAAGTGTTTTTCTCAATTTATTGAATTAACTCATCTTATATTTAAACAATTTATATAGAGTTAATAAGTAATAAAATAAATCAACTCTCAAATAGGGATTAAAAACTAAATTATTTTCTCATTTTTAAGAAATGTATCAAAATAGTTTATTGTCTTAAGTAAGCCTTCTTTTAAAGAAATATTTGCAGTATAATTTAATTTTTCACTTGCAAGACTAAGATCAGGTCTTCTTCGAGTTGGATCATCAGAGGGTAAAGGTTTATATTCTATTTTTGATTTGGTGTTTGTAAGACTAATCACCATTTCTGCCAATTCCTTAACTGTAAACTCTCCATCATTTCCTAAATTTACTGGACCAATAAAATTATCCTGATTCATCATCTTCATTATACCCCTGACCAAATCATCTACATAACAAAAAGATCTCGTCTGTGAACCATCCCCAAAAATAGTGATATTTTTATTTTGTAATGCCTGAACAATAAAATTACTTACAACTCTACCATCTTCAACATGCATTCTCGGACCGTATGTATTAAAAATACGAATAACTCTTATATCTACATTATTATATCTATGATAATCAAAACATAGGGTTTCAGAAATTCTCTTCCCCTCATCATAACAGGAGCGAATACCAATTGTATTTACATTCCCCCAATAAGTTTCTTTTTGTGGATGCTCAAGTGGATTACCGTATACTTCACTTGTGGAAGCCTGTAAAATTCTAGCATTGACTCTTTTTGCCATACCAAGCATATTAAGAGTTCCTAGTACGTTAGTTTTAATAGTTTTTATTGGATTATTTTGATAATGCACAGGGGATGCAGGACAGGCCAAATTATATATTTGATCTACCTCGAGTAATATCTCTTCAATAATATCATGCCTTATTAGTTCTAAATTTTTAAAATCCATTAAATGAGATACATTGGCTTTACTGCCTGTAAAAAAATTATCAAGAATTATAACTTCATTGCCTTCATTGACTAAAATTTCTGCGATATGTGAGCCAATAAAACCCGCGCCACCAGTAATCAATACTCTCTTTTTACTCATGTTTATCTCTTTTCATTAAATCTATTTTTTCTAAAGGAATGGGATTTCCATCTAAATCTTTTCCCTTTTCTAAAAACCAATTGGCTACATCCTTAGGAACATTTCCATTATTTACCAACTCTATCATTCTATCAATTCTGAAATCTCCTGTTTTATCTCCAAAGAATAAAAATTTCATAAAGTACATAATTATAAAAATATTAAAAATATACCATGTGATACCTATATTTAAAGATATATTTTTCATATTTCCAGATAGAATGCCTTTTTCCAATAACCATTTTGCTAAAATACCCGCATCAGTCTTTTCTGGTTTGAATAAAATATCACTAAAATCATAAATACCATAGGTTAATAGAGTAATAGATAAAAAAATCAGTAATAATGCGGAATATAAATTACTGAACATTGAAATTATAATAAAAATAAGACCTAGGGCTAACGAATATTTTAAGAAAAAATTATCGGGTTCTAATAAAAAAATTCCAGTAATTAAAATCCAGTTTCCAGCTATAAAAGCATAAACTTGAGCTCGAAAAAATTGAAATCCCACTCTTAATAAATATCCACCAACAAGAATTGTTCCAATATAACCAGCTGATACTACAAATGGAATTGAATAATTAGATAAATTATTAATATACGTAATACCTGATTCTTTTGAACTCAATGAAATGGAAATATCATTTCCACCAAATATAAATCCAATGAGAGCATGGAATGACTCATGAAGTAATACAGAAAGTGTTTTCCAATAAAATATTACTTGTGTATCCCAAATTACCAACAAAAATATAACTATAATTATTATAAATATAATTTTTTGTAATTCAATTTTCATTCTTTAATTTTGAGTAGTTCGATTTTTTTTTCCAAATAATAATATTTACCAAATTTATCAATTAATTCTAATTTATGCTTATTCTCTTTTTTATTAAAAATAATTGAATTTATTTTGTACTCACTTTTTTCGTTATTGATCACTGGATATTCCCTATCTCCCTTTTCCGAATAAAAAGCATAAATAATTTCTTTTAAATCAGGATTATTTTTTCTAAATATATCCTCTGCTCTAAATAGATTACTTTGTATTACTTCACATTCTTTTTTTAATATTTTTTTATCACTTAAAATATCTTTTTGTTTTATTCTACAAATTGTACTATTATTTTTTAAATAAATAACTGATTCTAAAGAGGATAAAGTAAAGATAGAATCTGAATATATATGAGTTGAAATTATAATAACTAGTATAATAAAGTATATTTGATTATTATAATATTTAAATATTTTTATCATACAGAAATCTCTTAAATACTATTCCATTATCTCTTTTAGAGAGAAATTTTAATGTATTCGGAATTTTTATTAGCTCTGATGATCTTCCCTCATCACAAAAAATTTTCAAAAACTCATCTGATTCATTCTGAATAAATAATTTTTTTCCTGATAATTGATTACAGGCTTCATCAGGGTTTCCCTTGATATATAAATTTTTTGCAATTTCCATAGTCGATTTAGTTACATATTCACTATTTACGTTTGTACTATAAGAATTTGACATTTTATAAAACCTAATCGCTTCTTTGTATCTCCTGTTTTTTGATAGGTACAATCCATATAAATAAAAAATCTCTTTTTTATACTCGTCATTCGATGAGATGGGCACATATTCTTCGATTATTTCTTTTAGATTAGGATTATTTTCCTTAATGTTAAAAATTATTAAAATGATAGGACTAGTGTCTGAAATCTGTCTAATTAAATATGAAATTGATTCTAAATCATTCATCTTAAATTTTAATGCAAATATATAATTTTGTAATATATTATTTTTTTTATTTTTACATATCTCTATTAATGCTTCTATTGAATCAGTATCTTTATTTATAATTAATTTTATAATTTTTTTTAATTCTTCGGATGGTAAACCAATAATCTTTGATATTTTTTGGTATAATAATTCTAACCTCAATACTCTAGATTTATCAAGAGTATATGTTTCAGATAATATCAATAATTCTTCAGTTTTATTTAAATTATAATAAATATCAAATAATCTAAAAACTACAGCAGTAGAGTACTTTTTAGGTGGATTCTGTCTAAGAAAAGTTTCATATAATTGTAATGAGAATAAAGGTGATACTTTTTCAGTTCTTAAGGCTTCTTCATAAAAAAATAAATTTTCTTTTGTATATACATTAGTTGTGAATATAAATATAAAGTATAGCTGAAATAATTTATTGTATTTCATGGAATAATATTGTTAATAATATCCTTATTTTCAACACCGTGAGAAAATCTACAATAACCAGGTTTTTTATCCTCTAAAAAAAGATCAGACCTTTTCTCAGGACATTCAGTTGTTGCTAGTAAACCACTTGCCCTACATGTTACCAATGTTACAGGATGCTTAGAGAATTTAAAATGTTCCTCAGAGATTATTTTTTTTTCATGAAAACTTTTCGCAATTTTTCCCCATAGAGGAGCGGCAAGTTCAGCACCCATTCCTAATTTTCCCATTCCATAGGAAGGATCATCATAACCTATCCATATTGCCATTGACAATCCTGGTTTTACAGCAACAAACCAAGCATCTATATGGTCATTTGTTGTACCTGTCTTACCTGCGAGATCTCCTTTGTACCCCGTGCTACGTATTCCACTTGCATTTGCACTACCCCGCATTAGACTCACCATAATTTCAGCACTATCCGATGATATCACCCTTCGATCTCTGGGCATTTTGAGATTGAATTCATCTCGGTCATCAGAGCTGTAAATTTTTTTTCCATCAGCATTGTATATACTTTTAACCAAGTGAGGACGACGAATCATTCCATCATTGGCAAAATTGGAAAAAGCCGAAGCCATCTCCAAGGGTGAAATTTCGAGAGATCCAAGGGAAATAGAAAGATCCTTTCTAAAACGCTTTCTCTTCTCATCCGGGTCAAAAAAGAAATAATTAGAATAGTATTTCTCTAAAACATTTAACCCCAGTGTATCAGCAATTTGTACTGCAATTGTATTTTTAGATTTTGCAAGTGCATCACGGATACTTATTTCTCCTTCGTAAACCTGCCCGAAGTTATCAGGAGACCATTCAATATTTCCTTTGGCATTTCTAAATACGAGAGGAGTATCCAACATTTTCATTGAGGGAAAGATGGAACCAGTATCCACCCCGGCAGAATATAATACAGGTTTAATTGCACTTCCTGTCTGCCTTCTCATCTGTACAGCTCGGTTGAATTGATCTTCTGTATGAAAACCTGCGGCACCTCCATGCATAAATATGATTGCACCTGTCAATGGATCCAATCCAATTACTGCAGTTTGAACCTCATCAGTATTTTCTACCTTAGAATTTGTTTCTTTTACTTTTATCTTCGATATTTTTTTGAGGGCTTTTAATTCGGTTAAATGAGCAGAAGTTTCTTCCGGAACTATTTCTTGTGCTTTTTTAGAGAGTGTAGTTTCAACTTTATACCCTCCAACATCATATATATTTATATCAGGATCAATTGATTTAAGGACTTGTCTTACATGCTCTGTAACATAAGGTGCAGAATCATATCTTGCACCGAATACTGTTGCAAAAGAAGGCTCTTTTAATCCTGTAAAAAATGGTTCGATTTTGGAAGCAAATTCATCTGAAATAACCTTTCGAGAAATTAACATATTGGTGATGTTTCTTACCCTTTTTTTTGCAAGGTCCTTATTTTTAAAGGGAGAATATTTATGAGGTGCAGACGCCAAGGAAGCCAATAAGATCATTTCCATTGGATCCTTTAAATCCTTCACTTTTTTATCAAAATAATAAAGTGCCGCATTTTCCAAACCAAATGCCCCATGACCGAGATACACTTGATTTAAATAGGCTTCCAAAATTTTATCCTTATCCATTCTGGCTTCCAAAGCTATGGCTACCATTGCCTCACGATATTTTCTCGAGATACTTTTTCGTCTATCCTTGAGTAATATTCTAGCCAATTGCTGTGTAATTGTAGACGCACCCTGAGAGTATTTCATGGTTAAAGTATTTTTTATTCCTGCTCTCACCAATGCAATATAATCAATACCTCCATGATCATAAAACCCCCTATCTTCCACATTTAAAATAATTTCTTTCATCAATGGAGGATAATCAGCAAGACGTGTATTACCAATTTTCTTTTGATAAATCTCAGCGATTTTTTCACCATCTCTATCTAAAATCAATGAAGGTTTATTCTTATTTAACTCCTGCAATAAATCATCTAATTTTGACTCAGTCTCCCTATAGGTTTCAAGTAAAGGAATTCCAAGTGATACAAATAAAAAAAATATTAAAAATAAAAATGCAAACAACCACTTACTTTGAAAAAAGGGAGGTAGATAATAAAATATTGTATCTGTTGATTCTTTTGTTTTTTTAGTTGAATTAGACTCTTTATTGGGTTCCGGAATTTTAACTTTATTTATTTCGATAAAAGGCTTTTTTGCTTCGGGTAAATCAGGTATATTTGGAAAAATATCAGTATTTTGTTTTTTTAAATTTTTGGAAGGAGTTGGTGATTGCAAATTTGGATTTTGATTTTTTTCTTTGAACGATTCACTTTCGTTAACTGATGAATTTTCGACCTTATGTATTACTTGGTGTTTACATTTGTAACATGTAATTTTATATACTCCGGGAATGGTAGGTAACTTTGAAACTTTTGATTTATTGTTACAATTCGGACAGGTAAAAGAACCACCCTCGGAGAGATAAACGGATATATTTTCCAAAAAAAATCCTAAAATCCAGGTTTTCTTTTTTCTAAGAATGCTGACAGACCTTCTTTAGATTCTGCCCCTCCAAATAAGCCAGCAAAAGCTAGTTTTTCGGCCCTATATCCCTCAATTGAGCTTAAGGATTTTCCATTTTTTGCCACTCGTTTCGCTTCTCTTACCGCTACAGGACCCCTGGAAAGGATAGATTTTGCAAGGGAAAAGACTGTATCCATAAGTTCTTCGGGAGGTGTAATTCGATTGATAAGTTTTATCCTATGAGCTTCTTCTGCCCCTAACATTTCTCCAGAAAGTATAATCTCAAGAGCTAAACCTGAACCCAAGAGTCTTGTCAAACGTTGTGTTCCCCCAAACCCGGGAATCAATCCGAGAGATACTTCCGGAAGTCCCAATTTAGCCTGATTACTGGCAATTCTCATATCACAGGCCAAAGCAAGCTCCATCCCTCCCCCAAGAGCAAATCCATTGATTGCCGCAATAGAAATCAAGGATGATTGATCTATGCGAATCATGGCATTCTGACCAATAGAGGAAAATTCTTCTGCTTCTTTGGTTCCAAAATCATTCATTGCGGCAATATCTGCTCCCGCAACAAATGCTTTTTTTCCCGACCCGGTGAAAATTATAATTCTATTTTGAGGATCTTTTTCTAATTCTGAAACACATGCTTCAATTTCTTGTAAAAGTTTCAAATTTAGAGCATTTAAAGCATCAGGTCGATTAATGGTGATTAGAGTAGCCCCTGGTATTGGCACCTCTAAAGTTAAAAACTGATAAGTCATGGGTAATCCTTGGAAATTTTTCCTGATTATGTCAACTATTTATAGAATCCAAAATCTTGTAAATAAAATACAGAAAGAAAAATACAGGCTACTCCTGAATAGCTTAGACGACATAAAAAATGGATTTTTCACTTTTCCTCTCTTCTTACTTTTTCAATATGGTATGGATAGATTTTTTTCAGAGATTTTAATGATTTATTATTTAATTACAGGAGAAACTAGAATTGAAAATTGCATTAAAAAGAATTGAATCCCCTTTTCATTTTGAAGCTGTCAATGAAACGGGAAATACTGTCTCCATTGATGCATCACCTGCTATTGGCGGAGCAGGGCTCGGAGCAAGACCAATGGAACTCTTACTAATGGGTCTGGGTTCTTGCAGTGGAATAGATATTATTAGTATTTTGAATAAACAACGACAAAATGTATCTGACTTTCAGGTTTCCATAGAGGCAGAAAGGGAGTCAGGAAAAATGGCAAATTTATTCACTAAAATCCATTTACATTTTGATGTTTTTGGAGATGTAGAACAGGAAAAACTAGAAAATGCAATACATCTATCTCTAGATAAGTATTGCAGTGTAGCGAAAATCCTCGAAAAGTCTGCTGAAATAAATCACAGCTTTACCATCAATGGAGACCAAAATGGAAAATAAACAAAATCAACCTCCCACAGTTCTAAAATTTAACAAAGATGCAATGATCTTAATGGAGGGAGAAGACAATCCAGGATATATTTTTATCGTGAAATCAGGAGTTTTAAAAATTCATTCTAAAATCGTATTTAAAGACAAATCTATGAATGTTTATTCTTCCGGAGACGTATTCGGATTTGTTTCTTCGATTTTAAAACAAAAACATGGGCAGAATATAACCGCAGAAACCGACTGTGAAGTTTTAAGACTTACTGTCTTGCAATTTCTTCATTTTATTCGCGAACGACCGGGTGCATTTGTTAAGTTTTTATCCTATTACACAGAAAAACTGAGAATGCTAATGGATGAAAATAGAAATCCTTACGACAACCCCACTAACTCTGAACCTTCCCCTGAACAATTAATATACGATGCAAAGCAATATAAACAATTAGAATTATCCAATAAAGCCTGTTTTGCTTTGAGTAAATACATCACTTCTGAATTTTCTACCAAAAAAAGACCCGAAAAATTAGAAGAGGCTAAAAAACTATTGGAGTCTTATGATCCGGAATATAAACTCCCAGAAATTATTACTACTGATTCAAATAAAGAAATTACCCTCGAGGATGGACAGATACTTTTTATTCAAAATGAGCCTGATGATTATTTGTATATTATCGAAAGAGGTGGAATTCTAATTACCAGGCTCTCCGGAGGAAAAGAACTAATTTTAGATACTATTTTTAAAGGTGAAATCATTGGAGAGATGGCAATCCTTAACAAGAAGGCTAGAATTGCAACCGCTACTGCGAAAGACAACACAACATTAAAAAGATATAAATTTGACGATTTATTAACTCATGCGGCGGACGATGTTCTGATCAAAATTTTTTATATCCTGGCTAAAAGATTTAATTTAGCAAATCAGAGAATATTTATAAGAAAGGTTGAAGATCAAAATATAAAATTCTATTTACAATTAAATCTACTCTTACAAGAAAAATTAAAGCCCGGTCTTTCCAAAAAAGATGAGTTTACCATAGATTACTCACTCGATCAAGTCGCAAATATGTTAGGAATTACTAATATAGAGAAAGATAAAATTTCGGATTTAATTAAAGATAAAAATGTAAAAATTAATGATTCTAATATAGTAATTACAAATGCAGAAGATTTTGAGCATAGAATCGGAATTATGAAAAATAGATACAATAGGATGATTAAGGATATGATAATTTAAAAAATCCTAAATAACTTTAATTTTAAACTTCTTCAAAGTAATTTTATTTATTATTTTTTAAAATTCTACAAGATTCTTCGTGATTTTAAGAACTTTTCAATAGACTTTCCGATACTACTAAAGGGTAAGGGAAATCAATTTGATTCAGACACAAAGTAATAATACAAGAGGTGAAATCTCAAAAAGCAACACCATACCTGGTTTTGTTTCTGCGTCTATTCCTGAAAAATTGGTTAATTATCTCCAGGAACGACAAAAAAATATTTTAGAAGGTTATTCTTCTGAATATTTAACACTCGAGGAACTTAGCTCTTTAATTCGAAAGGATCCAAATCTACCCGAATACTCAAAAAAACGAGTAGTTTTAAATTATGCAATTAAAGATATATTAGTTACTCATAATGAAAGTGAAAAACCCAGAGCTTTTATATACCCTTTTGTTTTCGTAGAAAACAATAAAATAGTTTGTAAAATTTATATCATGACTCCTATAAAAGATACCAAAGCAGAAGTAGATATATTTAATAAGCATTGTTTTAAACTCTCATCAGATTCCATTAAACTAATTGTTAATGCAAAATACACTTCCTCAAAACGCTTAAATGAAACAAATTATAAATTTTCCCTGATTAGGGATAATAGAGTTGATGAAAAATATTATTCCCCCTTTGAGCATTCAATAGAGGAAGAGCTCAGAAGTATATGCAAAAGAGCCTTTAAACCATATCAATATATAGAAGTTAATGAATTTATCAAAGATGTAATTAACTATGGAAAAAATCTCAATAAACTTATTGAAATTACCCCAGAATATCATATCAATAACACTCAAATTTTTATAAATGATGATGGTGAAATTAAAAAAGATATAGAGATATATTATCATTTTTATAGTCAATTTACATCTCTCGAAAAAGTAGTTATCAATGAGTTATTAATAATATCTAAAGCCTTCAGTATGACAATGATTTCAGAAGAAATTGAAAATTATTCGAACTCTTATCCAATTGAAATATCAAATATTCCTGAAAATGAATTAAAAAGAGCAAATCATTTGATTGATATTGTTCAAGCATTTCCAGGAGAATCAATACTACCTGAAAAAGAAAAAAAATTATTAAAATCTTTTCGTAAATCAGCAAACATATTAAAAAATATAGTTTCTTTGATTCCCCTTTACGCTGAAATACGATATAAAACTTTATTAAATAACTGTATTCTTAGATTTAAGAAGAAAGTCGAGTTTTACTCCTCTGAGAAAAAAGTTTTACTTCCTATTCAATTAAATGAAATTATTTCGTATGCATTTCCAAATTCAATAGATCAAAGCATTCAAATCGAAAAAGAAATTCGAAAAATTATTCTAAATGAAATGGGAAGTGTTGAAGTTTTAGGATTCAATGGTGAGAGAGAGTTTTACTTAATTGATCCTAACTATATTCATAGAGTAGTACAATCTCTGGCTAAATTAGGATTCCAAAATGAGATTGCTAGAAAACAATTTACGATTTCCAAAGCTATTCTGAATCAACTCCAATCAAAAAATAGAGAAATAAATTTAAAATTAGATCCTATTGAAATGGAGGAAATATTAAATACACTTCCTTCCCTGGAAAATCAGATTCAAAAGATTGAATTTAAAGAAAAAACTCAAAAATTATTTTTCTCATTTATATCTCTCCTAATTTTTACTCTTAGTCCTGCGTATTTATTTTTCTTAAAAATAAACTTTCAATTGCCTACTAGAGAACTATTGATGTTGCCTCTAGGAATTATAGTTTCTAAATTAATTCATTCTATCTTTCAATTCAAACGGGATAAATAAAAAGAATTCCTCATGAATTTATTTTAACTAATATAAAATTTCAAAAATTACTTGACTTCTCACTAGATATGATATAGTAAATATATTCTAAAAAAATTATACACATTTAGTAAGTAAGGAATATAAAACCAATAAGGGAGGATAGTTATGAAAAGTGGTGGAAAAATCAAAAAAAGTTTAGCATTCATGTCTATTTTTTATATTTTAGCAGGAACTCTTCATTTTGTTATGCCTGGATTTTATATGAAAATGATGCCTTCTTACGTTCCCTTTCACCAAGAATTGATATATGTAAGTGGACTTGCCGAGATTATTTTAGGTTTTGGTCTTTTAAATCATAATTTCATGAGACTATCTGCTTGGGGAATTATTGCACTATTAGTTGCAGTTTTTCCAGCGAATGTATATGCATATACTGATAAAGTTGATTTGGGAGTACCACATTGGGTGCTTCTCGTTCGTATACCACTCCAAGGTGTTTTGATTTATTGGGCCTATTTATATGCAAAACGAAGTTCGAGCCCCTATCACTTTTTACCCTTGGACAATTCAGCTGGTGGGATGTAGTACATTTAATTAGAAATAATATTTTGTATAACTTCACTTGCCACAAAACATCCAAATAAATTAGGCATATAGGATATTGTTCCAATCGTTGATTTTTTTCCCTGGACAGGTGCCTCTAAGGTAACAAATTCCTTGGCAGGTACCTCCGAAGAAAATACAGTTCTAACACCTTTATAAATTCCTACCTTGTGTAACTTTTTACGTACGTAATATGCCAATCTACAATGGTGTGTTTTTGATATATCCATAATCTCAACTTTTGTAGGATCTAACCTTCCCCCTGCTCCAAAAGAAGTTACTATGGGTATATTCATTTTGACAGCGTTTTCTATTAAAAAACATTTAGAAGTAAGTGTATCAATTGAATCTACAACATAATTATATTTATATAATTTTAGAACATCATAAAACTCATCTTTAAATTTCAAGTATCTCTGGATTAAATTTATTTTAATTTCTGGATTAATAGATGTAAGTCGTTCTTTTAAAGCCTGTGTTTTCGGAAGATTTATATTTGCCCGTAAAGAATGTAACTGTCGATTGAGATTTGAAAGAACAACTGTATCACCATCTAAAAGGGTAAGCTCACCCACTCCCGCCCTACATATCATTTCAGAAGCACAGGATCCCACACCCCCCAGACCAAAAATAATAACATGAGCATTTTTTAACTTTTGCATACTCTCTAAATCAATCATCATTTCTGTTCTCGATAAAAAATCAAAACTCATCTATTTTCTCCTAATTTATTAACCAATAATAAGTTTATTAAAAATAGATAAATATAATTTTCTTTGTGATTCGGCTAATTCTTCAACAGAAATACCTTTTAATTTTGCGACAAAATCATAGATTTCTTTAATAGTTTGAGTCGCATCATCTGTTTCTAAAAAAAATGTATCGGCTCCCAAGGATTGGATAATTTTTTGAAGTCGTACATCTTTAATTAATAAAGCTCCAAATGATAAAATAAAACCTTTTGATAATAGTACTTCTGCTAACTCATAATTTTTATTAAACCCATGAATAATACATTTTTCAGTAGGAGGAGTTTTTTTAATTAAATTTAATAAAACATCAAAAGACTTAACACAATGAATTATTAAAGGTTTATTATAAAGATTTGCAAGAGAAATATGATTTTGAAATACAATTTTTTGTAATTCAAAATCTGCTCCCCTAATTTTATCTAATCCAGTCTCTCCAATTGCAATACATCTATTCATATTTAAATGGTCTTCGAGGAGAGTGAAGGATTCATCAATCTTTTTTTCTTCAATAAACCAAGGATGAATACCTATACTAAAATAGGTATCCTTTTGAATTTGGAAATTATTAATATCATGAGAATATATTTTAAATATCTTATTACCTAGAGTATTTGAATGAGTATGAAAATCGAAAAAATCAAAATTTATGAAATTTTCATATTTCAAATTTCTTATGATTCATTATAATATATTTTATTAATATACCCTTGAATTTTTTGAGCTATATCTTCGGGCAAATCTTCATATCTCAGGACAGCATTTTTCCCTGAAGTTCTCCCTATAATTCCTTCAATTTGCAAGGGATCATCTTCTAGCCTAAATAGAGCGGTAACTTTTTCTCCTTGGTACAGGGCAACTCCAGACTGTATAGTCAATCCTCCCATACCTAAATCCACAATCATGCAATCAATATTTTTACTTTTACCATTTAGACAGTAAAAACCCGTAATATTAGTTCGAATTCTACCTTTTTTACGTCTTTGCTTACCACTTACGGAAGTTGTTATTTGAAATCCTTTATTAATAGCCACGGGCACGCTCCCCATTTTATATTAGTTATTTTTGAGAACTGTCAAGAATGTTTTTTGTAGTACTCTCTTTTATTTTACTAATTCTAAAATTTTTTGGAAAAATCTCTTTTTATTCGCTATATATCATTTCTTCCCCAAGGGAAGTTAAGGTAGGACCGATTGGATTTGACTCCACAATTAATCCATTCCCCACAAGGGTATGCCATGCATTTCGTACATTTAGTTTTTCATCTTGTGGAAGTTTGTTAATTTCTAGCATTAGTAATTTTTTATCCAATGTTTGCCCAGCTTTGATTTCATTTTTCTTAAAAGTATCTAAAATTATTTCTAATGCGTCCATGCAATTCCCCAAACAGATTGATTCACTAACTAATATTAAAGGATTCTCTTTGTGTAAAATATAAAAAATCATTTGCTAAAAGAACATAATGAATTTTTTAAAAATACTTGATTTTTAAGAGGGATATGGCAACTTTATACATATACCCCTATTGGTATATAGGAGATTTCCGATGGAACAGACAAAGCAACTTCCCTCAAATTTTGAAGAACTCTTAGAATCCCATGAAAAACCTATTTTAGTGGATTTTTGGGCTGAATGGTGCCCTCCCTGTAAAATGCTAAATCCAATAATAACTCAAATTGCAAAAGATTGGAAAGAAAGAGTGACAGTAATCAAAATAAATATAGATGAAAAAAATGAGATTGCATCTAGATATGGAATTTCTAGTATTCCAACTTTAATTCTATTTAAAAATGGAAAAGAAGTTAAAAGAAGCCTGGGAGCTATGAGCCTAGTGAGTCTAAAAAATACTTATGAGCATTATTTATAAAATATAGCTATATTTCTTTTAATCTAGAAATAGCTTTGTGTAATCCATCTACACTCAAATAATACATTGGTAAAATATCCCATATTGCTTCACAAGTTGTTGAATTCCAATACCTTTGGGGATCAGGATTTAACCAAATAGAACTAGTGTAATATTTTATAATATTATTTAAAGTATTCATACCGGTTATCTTTATTTTACGGGCATTATCCATTTCACTATATGAATAATTTGATCCATAAGAACCAAAAAGCTCATATGGATTCATGGCACCATCTCCAACAAAAATTACTTTTGTATCAGGGGATATCTTCTTTTTCAGACGTTCAACCGTGATACTTTCATCGAAATTGGAATCAGTAAATACTCGGTCATAAATTATATTATGAAAATAAAAGTAATGAAATTCTTTAAAATGATTCATTTGATGTGCTGCAGAAAAAAGACGACTCACACTTATTGAATGTGGTGTCATACTTCCGCCAACATCCATAAGAAGCATCAATTTGAGTTTATTTTTTCTAGAAGATTCGAATATTAGCTCTAAATCACCCGCATTTTCGCAAGTTTTTTTGATGGTCGGTTCCAATTGAAATTCTTTTCGTCCATCTTTTCGCAAATCGCGTAATTTTTTTAAAGCTACCTTTAGTTGTCTTACACTTAATGATTCATCTGTCCTATATTCTTTATAGTTACGATCACCTAAAATTTGTAGTGCAATACCCTCACCACCTTCTCCCCCTACTCTAATTCCATTTTGATTGTATCCTTTACTTCCAAAAGCAGATGTTCCCCCTGTGCCTACCCAGTAATTTCCCTTATCATGTCTCTCTTTTTGTTCTTCTAGTCTTTTTTGAAATTCCTTAAATACTTCATCATCGGAAAGCTTCATTGCCTTGGATTTTCTTTCCTCTGATATTTCATTTTCTTTGGCAATTCTCAACCACTCAGATAATAATCCCTTAAAATTATCATCACTAATTGGAGTATTTCCAAAGGTATTTGCAAAAACTAAATCATAATCATCAAAATATTTAATGTCTTTAATCAAACAACTTCTAGCAACAGTGTAAAATTCTTTGATACTTAAAGATCCATTGTTAGAACTAAAGTAAGAAGTCATTTTAATTAAATCGATTAATTCTGTTGTTGAAACAGGTATATTTTTAGACTTCAGCCTATAGAAAAAATCTTGAAACATTAATTTACCGTAAACCTTCCAAAATTATTTTTTAAATCTTCCTCATTTTTAATAAGAGTTCCTAAATAAGGAATCTTTTCTAAGGATTTTAATACTGCTCCCTGTGATAATAGTACACTAAGCCAATCAATTAGTTCACTCGTAGATGGCTTTTTTCTGAGATCATCTATTTTTCTTATTTTATAAAATGTTTTTAAAGAAGTTTCAAGAATAGAATCTTCAATACCGGGGAAATGAACATTAATAATTTCTCGTAAGTGTTCAGGGCCCGGAAATTCTATATAATGAAAAATACACCTCCGTAAAAAAGCATCCGGAAGTTCTTTTTCATTATTGGATGTGATGATTACGATAGGTCTTTTTTTGGCTTTTACTACCCGGGAAGTCTCTTGTATTACAAATTCCATTTGATCCAACTCAAGAAGTAAATCATTGGGAAATTCAATATCTGCCTTATCTATTTCATCAATTAAAACGATACTATCTCCATCATGGTTAAAAGCAAGTCCCAGAGCTCCCAATTTAATATAATTTTCTATATTATGTACTTTCTCATTCATCTTTGAATCTACAAATCTGGAGTCATTTAATCTAGAGACTGCATCATAAAAATACAAGCCTTCCTTTGCAGAACTTGTTGATTTTATGTGCCACTTAAAAATGGGGATGTGTTTAGTTTTGGCAATATACTCGGCTAGAAGAGTTTTTCCTGTGCCCGGTTCCCCCCTGACCAATAGGGGTCTCTCTGTGATTTCAGATGTCAATAGTGCCTCACTGAGTGCAGATGAAATGACGTACTGAAAAGATTTAGTATTATGAAATGTCATAACTCATAATTTATTTTTATATTAAAAATATTCAAGGTACATTTGGTTTGAATAAAAAATTCTATTCTTTTTTATATAAAATGATAAAATTGGTTATGATTAAATTTCCCAAAAAACGTTGGATTTTTTCCTTCTTTTTCTTGTTTTTTTTAGGATATTTAACTTTCTTCGGAACTTTTCTATTAAGAAAAGATTACTGGAAATCTATATTATTAGAAAAAGCAAAAACAATTATAGGCTATAATTTAACATATTCAAAAGAGGATATTTCTTTTTTTCCTTATCCTGAAATTAGTCTGGAAAATGTGTCAATCAAAAGTGATAACAAAAACTCCTCCATTAATTTAGAGTCTTCACGTATTACAATTATATTCTCATGGAAGAAAATTATCCTGAAACAATGGAAGTTAGATGATTTAATAATAGAAGATGGTAATTTAACTTTTATATCTAAAGAAAATAAAAAGACTAATACTTCTTCACTTGAATTATCAAACAAAATCTACAATTTTCAAATATTATCAATTCACTTAAAAAATTTAAATATAGATTTGACTTACAATAATTCTCACGAGAAAATATACATCTCAAATCTGTACTATAATCATAATTCTGTGCAAGACAATTCTTTATATTTAAATATTAATTATTTAAATGGAAATATTATTACTGACCTAAATTTTGGAATTGAAAATAAAGAAATTAAGTTAGAAAATTTCTTACTGCATGGAAAAATAAATCTAAAAAATTTTCCACTGAAAAAATTTCAACCCTATTATTATATCTTCTTAAAATCAAACTTTACAAACAGCTTTATTTCAGGTGAGTTTTCAATCGAAAAAAATGATATTAATACAATAAATCTGATTACTAACACGACAATTTATAATTTAAATTTTAAAGGTATTGAAGATGCCCCTCCTATAGAAATTAAATCTACCATATCTTATCATATAAAAAGCAGTAAGATTACTCTTAGTAACACTAAATTAAAATTAGGTAACTATTTGTCAGTAAATTTATTGGGAGAGTTGGTATTACATAATACCATCTTTTTAAATCTTTATATAAATTCTGATTATTTTGAGCTTGAAAAGTCAATAGAATATATTTTAGCTTTTACAGATTTTTCAATCCCTGGGAGTAAAAATAAAAAATTTACAAGTGAGCTAAATTTTAAATGTAAAAAGTTATCTTTCAAGGATTACGATTTCGGAGAATCTGAAGGAAAAGTTTTAATTGATGACTCTAACGTGAAGATAAATATTTCTAAAGGATCCTTGTATAACGGAAATATTTCTGGTGATGGTATTATATCAACTGCCAATGAAACTAATTATGATTTTAGTTTTAAACTACAAAACGTAGATTTAGAAAAATTAATCAAGAAATACTCAGATAAAAAATTTATTTCAGGAAATTTGGACACTGAATTTCATTTACATTCCGTTGGAAACACTCTCCCAATCTTTGAAAATAACCTTAAGATTAAGGGAATAACCACGATAAAAAATGGTAAATTAACGGGATACGCAAACTTCCTTAAACCTATTTTGACTCTCGGAAAATATGTAAATATACTCGGACCCAAAGGAGAAAGTGGTGAATTCCAATCAATTACATCTCATTTTTATATTGAGAAAAGAAATATTGATATTCCTGATCTAAAAATGGTCGGTGTGGGGATTGATGCAAAAGGAAAAGGTAATATTAATTTTGATGGTGAAATAGAGTTACAAATTCAAGTTGGTTTGGGAGGAATTGCAGGAAGAGCTTTTTCCATCCCTATTATTTATAAAGGTCAATTTAATAAAAATGCCGCCTATATAGATCCAATTTGGTTGGGATCTGTTTATTTAGGCGTTACATTATCTGGTCCAATTGGAGTTACTGCAGGAGGAGTTGCGGGTTCGATAGCATCGGAATATATAAGAAATTCAATAGAATCAGTTAAAAATTTATTTAATTTTAGTAAGAGTAAAAACTCAATGGAGAAAAAAGAAGAATGAAATACAACGTAAAATTAGCGTTTATTGGTGGAACGGGATTGTACGACCTTGATGGTCTAGAAAAAATAGATGAGGTTTTTCCAGAAACTCCATGGGGTAAACCATCCGATACAATTCTAATTGGCAATTATAAAGGTAAAGAAATTGCATTTTTACCCCGCCATGGAAGAGGTCATTTTATTTCTCCCTCTGAGATACCAAATTTAGCTAATATATGTGCATTAAAAAATTTAGGTGTAGAAGAAATCGTTTCATTCAGTGCAGTGGGTAGTCTAAAAGAAGAAATAGCACCGATGGATTTCGTATTACCAAATCAAATTATCGATAGAACCAAAGGCACGAGAGAGTCAACATTTTATAAAAATGGAATCGTTGCCCATGCTCCATTTGGAGATCCATTTTCCAAATATTTAGAAAAAAAAGTTATCGAAGCCACAAATGAACTAAATATGAAATTACACAAAGAAAAAACGCTTATTTGTATGGAAGGTCCCCTCTTTTCAACCAGAGCAGAGTCAAAAATGTATCGTCAAATTGGTGGGGATATTATTAATATGAGTGTATTACCTGAGGCTAAACTAGCACGAGAAGCTGAAATACAATACCAAATGGTTTGTATGTCAACAGATTATGATGCATGGAAAGATCATGAAGAGGCTGTAACAGTTGAAGCAGTGTTAGGGTATTTACATAAAAATAGTGAAAATGCAAAAAAACTAATTTCTCAATTAATTCCTAAACTCGGACTGAGTGAAGACAAAAGTTTATTAGGCTCATCTAAATTTTCAATTATAACATCCCCTGAAAAGAGAAATCCAAAAGAGGTAGAAAAAATAAATAAACTACTGGGATATAATATATAAGTGAATAGTTTACAGAATCTTAAAGAAGAGGCTCTTCTCTGTAAAAAATGTAAATTACATACTACTAGAAATCAAGTAGTTTTTGGAGAAGGAAATCCGAATGCACAATTAATGTTTATTGGAGAAGGTCCCGGGAGACAGGAAGATCTCTCGGGAAGACCTTTTATTGGAAAAGCAGGTGAACTACTTACACGTTTGATAGAACGGGCGATGGGATTTTCCCGGGAGGATGTGTATATTGCAAATATTACAAAATGCAGGCCTACTGTTGATTTAAAATTTGAAAAAGATAGGGCTCCGGATAAGGAAGAGGTCGAAGCTTGCAGCCCTTATTTATTAAATCAAATAGAAATTATTCAACCAAAAGTAATTGTAACACTTGGAAATCCTTCCACCAGATTTATTTTAAATACAAATGAAGGTATCACAAGTATGAGAGGCAAGTGGTCAAAATATAAAGAGATTCCAGTTATGCCTACCTATCATCCGAGTTATATCTTAAGAAATGGAGGGGATAGTAGCAATGCCCAAAAACAAATGTGGTCAGATATGTTACAGGTATTAGAGAAACTAGGAAAAAATCCAAAAGTAAATATAAAGTGGAAATAGTTTATTTATCATAAAAATATACTATATTTCCCTTTAATTTTAAAGTTTTAACTTCATCTATTTTAAATGTACAATTTTCCTCTTCTTTTTTAATCAATACAAGTTTTTCTTGCACAATCCCTAACCTATCGTACAAATACCCCACACTACCAATAGAAAATGTCTCACTTGCATCACATTTAATTTTTATGAATCCATCCTCTATTTCATTCACATCTCCAATTGAAATACCATAAAGATTTTTACTTTTATCAATTGAAATAGACTCATTTGTAGTTACTTCTTTATAAAAAATATCACCTTTTTCCATTACAATATTTTTTCCAAATAACGAAAAATAAGCAAAAATTCTTAAATTAATCTTTGATTCATTTAACTGTGTAATTTTTAAATCAAACCATTTTCGATTATATGTATCATAAATTTTCCCAATATAATGATTTGATTTTTTATGTAGATTTTTAATTATAATAGTTCCGAGTAACATTATGGGAGAATCTGATTCAGTATTACAAATTAAACATTTTCGTATTTCATTATCTCCTTCTAATGGCGAATCCAATGAAATAATTTTCCCTTCGTATTCTCCATCTTTTTGATAGATCTCTATAAGACCCTCTTTTTTGTTTTTCTCATATTCATTCTGACTTTTTAGCTCTTTCCATTTACCTATAATGGCAAAATCTTTATCTGTATTCTCACTACAATTTATGAGAATTAGGATAGAGAGTATAATTGTATAAGTTTTCAAGATTGTATCCTTCAAAGATTTCTTCTATTTCAAATAGATATTATTATAGGGGGCAATCAATTGCAATTTTGATTTTTCTTTTCTATGGAAGGAAACAAAAAATCCTTGAGAGGTCTTAGAATAATTCTAAGAATGGTAAAAAAGGAGCAAAAATGGAACATAAATTACCCGAGCTACCCTACGCAAAAGATGCGCTGGCTCCCACCATCTCAGCTGAAACATTAGAGTATCACTATGGAAAGCATCACAATGCTTATGTTGTAAATCTAAACAAGCTTATACCCGGAACAGAGTTTGAGAATTTAACCCTAGAAGAAATTATAAAAAAATCTTCCGGTGGTATTTTTAATAACGCCGCACAAGTATGGAACCATACTTTTTATTGGCATTGTCTTTCTCCCAAAGGTGGTGGAGAGCCCTCTGGAGCATTGGCTGATGCTATTAACAAATCTTTTGGTTCGTTTGCAACCTTCAAAGAAAAATTCAGTACTACAGCAGTTGGAACATTTGGATCCGGTTGGGCATGGCTAGTAAAAAATGGCGATGGAACCTTATCTTTAGAGAGCACAAGTAATGCGGGAACACCCCTCAAAGATGGAAAGCAAGCCCTACTCACTTGTGATGTTTGGGAACATGCTTATTATATTGATTACCGAAATGCAAGACCAAATTATGTGGAAGCATTCTGGAAATTAGTAAACTGGGAGTTCGTATCTCAAAATTTTAAATAAATCCATTTAGAAAGGTTTTTTATGTTTATGAAAACCTTTCTATTTTTATCCCAAGCCACTCCCTTCCCAAAATTCTAAATTTCAAATTCTTTTATCCTAAGCTATATTCTACTATACAATCAAACGATTATATCTATAGAGTGGTAGATAAAATAGGTTTAATAGGAGAATGAATAAGCTATGCAATCTGTTCTTATAGTGGATGACAATGATAGATATGCAAATAATCTTAAATTGTATTTTGATAAGATAAATATCCCCTCCGAAAGGGCTTTCAATGCAAAAGAAGGTTTTGAGATTTTTTTAAGTAAAGATTTTACAGCCGTAGTAAGTGATATAACGATGGAATCACAAATTTCGGGTCTACTTCTGGTTAGAAAAATTTATAAATCTGGATATAAGGGCAAGATCATAATTGCCACCACTGGTTTTGATGTTCGTGGAGTTATGCTTTTTAGCCAATTTCTACTCCCTGTTTATGCTGGAGTCGGTTGGATGATTCCAAAGGTACCCTTAAAAAAAGGGGAAGTTTTATTCTACCCAACACGGCTAACTACTTCGATCAATCCATTCAATTAAAATGAACCCTATGATTAATCTTAAAAATACTGAAAAAAATGAATCCCTAGATTTACCAATTCCATTTTCCACCTCCATAAAATCTCTCATTGAAACTAAAACCTTATCAATCCCGAGAGTCTTATGTATGAATGCAATTGAGATTATTCCTGAAATGTTACATTCCTCTGATTCTTATATTCGAAAACTGGGAAAATGCTTTAAAGACAATCAGTACCATGGGGAAGCAAGATTAATATTTTCAGTGGAGGAAGTATCACATCTAGCAGTTACTTTTTTTGGGGAAAGTGAAAAGATCATAACTTTTGAAAATTTTAATAAGAAAGAATTAGCTAACCTTGGAGAAAAGATTTTTAGTTTTTTCACTGATAACTTTTCTATGTTGCTACGTTTTGAATTGGAATCTAAGGTTCCAATCCAACACTTAGAGCGAATTGTAGAAATTCACCGCCCGACTGCTCCCGAAAAAAAAGAAGCAGTGGTTATCGCTGGATTTGTAGATTTCCTGATTGGTGAAAATGATGTTACAGGGTTCTTGATTCTATTTTTAGAATTTGAAAAACTAAATACATTTTTTTCAGATTGCCAATCTATCGAATAGAATACAAAACCTTTTTCATTCCAATTCTTTCTCTATTTATCTCAATTCTATTTTTATAGTAGTACGCTCTTTCTGGTTTGAACTGAGCAAGAATATCATAAAGATCCATTTCAAATGATAACATCATTTCTGGAACATCTTTTAGGTTTTGACTTTTAACCTTAGCTACATCCACAGCCACATGTCTGGAATTTATTTGATCCGGAGAAATCGTATCACTAATTACATAAAAATTAGATTTTGTAATTGTGCCACCCACGGATGTTTTTTTGCCTCGATCTCTAGCAATTTTAATGATTTGGGTAGTGACTCTCATTACTTCGGGATCATCGGGTAAAGAATCCATAGAAGCGGATAAATCCGAGCGAGCGGCTGTTACATTATCTAGATCTTCGAAACTCTTTGAATCAGCAATTTCGAGTATGTTCCGATAGCCTGTGATTGTTTCTAAATTTATGGATTTTCTCAGTTTAGAATAATTAGCCGGAGGAATAAGATTTTTTAAGGTATTTATAAAATTCCGAAGAGAATATTCAGATTCAATCATGGGGGCGGAAATACCGTCTATTCCAATAGAAAAGCAGTATCGAATATCCGTTCTTGCCTCTGGGCCCCCAATTTTTACAGTTGTGGGAACTATGTCTTTTCCTATTAATGACAGAAGTTTTAGTTCATCATGATCCATGTCCTCGGTTTCTGTCCCACCTTTGAGACCACAAAATGCGGCAGTACGGATTAATTCGGAAAGATCCTTTCTAGTTTTAAATAATAATGATTCAACCTGTTTGTTCATAGACATAATATCGACAGGTTATTAATTTCAATAAGGAAGAATTGAAAAACTCCTGAACGTTCCTTGTTTTATGATTCCAAGCTAATGCAATAGGCTCACAATTCTAGTAATTTTTAAGGAAATAGAATATTTTTAATATTAAATAATTGACAATTTTAGAGCATAACATTTATGGGATTTGTATGCCATCTTACGATGAAGAATTTGATGAAGATTTTAATGAGAACGAGGAAGACCTCGAGGAAGAAGAAGGATTCATTCTTGCCTGTGAAGATTGTGACTACCGATGGAGAATTGGTGGAGAAGATGATGAAAGTGATGACTATGATTCTAGTGACCATATTTGCCCCATGTGTGGCTCTTCTAACGTATTAGAAATCTGATAAAAGTTTTTTTCTTCCTTTTTTTTCTTTTTCAAAATATTTCAGAAGCTGATGACACAGAAAACATACTTTTGAAATTTAAAAATTCCGAATTTAACGAAAGTAATTTTTTAAGTCTTCAATATATAGATACTCACCCAAACCTAGATTACAATCACCCCGTTTGGAGAATCTATTTTCAAACAGAAAGCTCCCTAACTGCCATTGACTCAAAACTATCCAGCCTTACCCTGACAGAAAAGGAGACGGCTCCCTGTAAATACCTGCCAATCGCCATCGAAAAAGCACTCGTTTCTAAATCCTTAGCTTTAGGAAAAAAATGGGGACTAACTTTTTACGAAAATTGTAAGGAAAATAAAAATTCCCTCAAAAATATTTACTTTTTTGCAGTTATACTCCATTTACTAGAAGAGGAAGAAAAAAAGAGGGAAATTCTTGAATTTCTTCAATCTCAAAAGTTAAAACCATACCTTCAAAAAAAAGTGGAGAAACTAATCAAATAAAACCTATTTTTTTTCTTGCAATTCTAACTTTCTAGTATTCTCTAATTGGAATGGAATTAGAGGCAAAACTAGAAATCCCCGCAGTTATTGGCAAACATACCCAATTAAATCATTTATTAATAAAATTAAAAACACCTCCGGTCGTAGCCAATGAGCAGAGACAACCCTTAGTGATTGGTCTCGCCATTGACAAGAGTTGGTCAATGAAGGGAGAAAAAATTGAGTCAGTAATAGAAGCTGCCTCCGCATTGGTCAATTGGCTCACCCGAAACGACTATATTAGCATTGTAGCCTACTCGGCAGATGTTCAGATAGTGCAACCTTTGATTCAATTGAAAGATAAACTTTCTGTAATTGATAAAATTAGAGCCATCCAAGTGGGAACTTCTACTAATTTAAGTGGTGGTTGGCTACAAACTTTAAAGATAGTAGAGAGTGCTGAAGTTCCAAATTCTTACAAGCGTGTGATACTATTGACAGATGGGCAGGCAACACTTGGAATTAAAGATCAGGAACAGTTTAATACTATATCCTCCAGCCATTTCTCCAGAGGAATTAGTACTACTACTATAGGCTTTGGGAATGACTTTAATGAGAGTTCACTTAAAGATATAGCTAGCTCCGGTGGGGGAAATTTTTACTTTGTAAGTAGTCCAGAAGAAGCGGCTGGAATTTTCTTTAAAGAGTTTGGTGATATTGGCTCTCTGTATGGTCAGGCTGTTGAAGTCAAACTTCAATTTCCCGATGGTGTTAGAATGATGGAACTCTATAATGATTATCAAACTCAGATAGAAGATAATGGTACTACATTAATTCAAATGGGTGATATACGAGCTGATGACATCCGAAATTTAGTCTTATCATTAGAAGTTAATCCAGCAAAAAACCTACCCTTGAATAACTTAATAGACATTCAACTTTCATTTTATAATTTATTTGAAAAAATGCGATTAGAAACCGTACTTGCCTCGATCTCTACAGATGCTAGTGAAACACCCGTCCCTGCTATTCCTGAAGTTATAGTAGAAAGACTTATCTATTCCAGTGGTAAGACAATAATGCGAGCGGCAAAACTACTCCAAGAAAACGAAGTGGATATGGCAAAAAATATTGTTAACTATGCCATAGAGAGATTAGAAGAAAATCTAAATTTATCTCTCGATACACTTTCTGCTGTGTTGAATCGTTTAAAGGTAATGTCTACAAGACTGAAAGAAAATACTTTTAATGCAAGTAAACATTTTATAGCAGCTGGGACAGATATATTTAACCGGGCAGAAATTATTGATACCGGTGGAGTGGAAACACATGATAGAATCTTTGAACATCCAACCTATGGAGACATTGATTTATACAAATGCCCCGACCTAAAAACTCTGGTTCAAAATCAAATGAAGGATGGATATAAATATATTATTTTTGATCTGAAAGAAACGAAATTTATTGATTCATCCGGGATTGGTGCATTGATTCAAATTTCGGGCTGGTTGCGAAGAAGAGGTGGAGAACTAATAGTTTGTAATATATCTGAATCGGTAAAAAAAGTATTTGAGGTCACTAGGCTTGAAAATCATATCAGGGTTGCATTAGATAATGACCAATCAAATGACATTATCGAGAGTATCATCAGTGCTACCAAAAGATAAACTTTCTAAGTTATAATCTTTTATCTTTCGATATAAATTTCTTTCTGAAATTCCTAGAGTTTCAGAAGTTTTTTTTCTGTTTCCATTTGATTGAATTAAATTTGTTTTTATGATTTCTTTTTCATAAATTTTTAAACTAATTCCGGGTCTGATATTGAGTTCACTTCTATTCGTTATACTGTTTTTATAATTTGATGGAATATGTTTTAGAGTTACTGTTTGCCCTTTTCCAAATATGATGATAGATTCTAAAAGTGATTTTAATTCCCTTAAATTGCCAAACCAAGGGTTAGTTAATAAAAAATTAATAAAATTCTCCGATAATTCGGGAACTGTTTTTCTATGCTTTTTACACAATTCAATTAAAAATAAATTAGTAAAATATAGAATATCTTCTTTTCGTTCCCTGAGTGGCGGAATTGTTAATTGAATTGAAGATATCTTTCTAAAAAGATCTTCTCTAAAATTACCCAATTTTACTTTTTCAAGGAGTGTAATATCTGCTAGAAAGAATATTCTTTTGAATTGAATGTTTATTTTATTATAAATTATTTCTTTTTTTTCTATAGCACGATTCAGAAGAAATTGTCCCTCTAAATCCAAATTTTCCAAATTAAAAAAAATAATATTTTCTTTTTTTAGAAAAGGTTGGGCTTCCAGAAGAATTAGACTTGTTCTCCAGTCACTACTGTCTATTTTTTCTAAGTCTGAGTTTTGAATAATTTCAGAAGCAATCCAATCTTTGCCAGAACCACTTTCTCCGAGTATGAGAGTATCTAGTTTTGTTTTAGAAATCTTCTCAGATTTTCTTATCAATTCTCGAAGGACTTTTGATGGCTCCATTAAAAATATTTTTTTTTACTGTTGAAAATCCTCAATTCAATTAAGGATTTTCAACAAATAAAATCTATTTTCTTGCCATTGACTCTAATTCTTTGATACGATTTTCTTTGTCCTGGCTATTATATGCTTTTTTACTAAATTGACTGTATTTGTAAGGTTTTGTCTTATACTCTTCGGTGAAGGGCACAATCAGCTCTTTGTCCGGTTCCGTTGTTTTTGCTGCGAGCATCTTCTTTAAGCCCTCTTCTCCTTGCTCATGCCAGGATGGATCCACAGCTAAATTGACCCTATGTCCACGAACATCGGTTACAATATAAGGCCCGTCATATCCTTTATCTTGAAGAATTTTTCCAAAGTATAAGAGTTCAATTTCTTGAGAGCCACTTTTTAAACCACCATCAAAGGTTGCAAAGGCAATAAAATTCCCATCACCCGCTTCTTTTAAATTTGCCTCAATGTGATACGTTCCCGGTTTGATTACGATGATGTTAGCATGTACAACCAAAGATCCTTCAATTAATGAATCCCTAAAAACATTTCCTGCTTCAGCAGGTTTGCCGGGGGATGAAAAGAAACTGGAGGTTACAGTGGCTTTTTTTCCCTGACCATATTGAATATCAGCTTCTAGTAACATTTGGCCCCAATCTTGCTTCATTGGTCTCCACTTAAATGTATATATATTATCTTTTGCTGTCTCATCTCCATCCCGACCATCATCATTGTAATCAGCCCGAACGGTAGATGTTCTCTGCCCATCAAACTCTTTAAATACCCGAACATCATCTATTTTTATAGGGGTGGTAATATTCGATTTATCCCGGCACTCCAATTTTATGAACATTTCTGAACTGGGTCCAATAACAGCCCAAGTTTTTGGTTGGAGATGGCATTTGTAACCATTGTCATCCTTGGATTTTGGATCATCTACCATTACAATGGGTGATTCCTGAACAAAGAAAGGATGGATTAAATCGTAATTGTAATTTGTAAGTGGTCTGGAATTGGGAGGATATTGAGCCCACTCCTTGAATTGTTCCAAGAGAAACTCAGGAGTCACTCCATCCTTAGAGGGATCCCCGGTACCTCCTCCAGAAACAGATGTTCCATCTTCCACATCTCCCCCCTTCGTGGGGTCACTTGTATCAGACATTTTATCTGTTTTAGAGGATACATTTTCAGATTCTGACTTGCCCTTCATAAAATAAATAGCCCCCCCTATGAGGACTACAACGACTACTCCAATTAATATCAATCTTGGAGTGGAATTATTTTCATTCGCCATCTTCTACTTTCCTTAAAGTGATCACATTTTTTTTTATATTTTTTGGATTATAAGCAGTAATTTAAAGTTTGCAAGTAGGTTTTTGAGAATTGCATTTTTTTTTACTAAAATTAAATTTTCGATTGTAGAATATTATTTAATCCTTAGTATTTAATTGTCCGGAAAATGTGTATTGGATTACAGATTAGATTAATTATATTATAATTTAATTTACTTTTTTTGAAAAAAGAAGGTTTCAGTAAATTATTATAATTTTAATTCATAAATGTAAATTGAGATTTAAAGTATTCAGAAGAGATTTAAAAAGATGACATATTTTATTACTCAAGACCATAACTGTTTTTTATAAGGCATTATTTTCAGGACAAAAAATTGAAAAATACATGGAGAAAAATATGAAAATAAAAACTAGCATTATAGCAATTGGTCTATTGCTATTTTTAAGCGGATCTATTTATTCAGAAAGCATTACAATATTTGTGCATGGTAAGTCTTCTAATAATCATTGTGGAACTTCTACAACTGATGAAAAATCTTACTGGGGTGCAAATAGTGGCAGTGTTGCAGGAAAAAAGTATTTTGTAGGATATGATGGAACCTCCGATCCTAGAACATACGGCACATGCAGAGCTCAAACAAATTTAAGCACTGTATTGAGTCAGAGATGTAAGGGTGCGGATACATGTAAGATTGTATGCCATAGCGCTGGTTGTTATGCATCAGAATATTGGTTATCTAATCTTGGGGGAACTGCATCTTCTAAAGGATATAAAATATCGGGAGTTACAGCACTTGCCGCGGCTTCTGGTGGATCTGAATTAGCTTCTGCTTTGAATGCTATCACATTTGGTTTCGCAGGGAATGCAATGGACAAGGCATTAATTGTTTCAACAGCAAGATCCTCCTTTAACCATAATAACACAGGTGGTATTACAGTTGCTCACGTTCCTGGTTCAAAAGGAATGATTGGTGCTTCTTTAATTCTTCCCGGAGAAGATGACTACGCAGTAGCATTTCATTCATCTTGTGGTTACAGTCAATCTGCTGGAGTTTCTAAATGTCAGAGTTCTCTAACACAAAGTGAAGGGATTTGGCCTTTTAACTCTAAAAAGACTTACGTTCAGTATGGTGGTCATACAAGAGCACCTTCTGTTCCCGTTGAAGGATTGTATGAAAATCATAGTGAAGTTTGTAATGATGGTTGGAGATAATTAATTCATCGATTAAACCCCTTAAATTGGGGTTTAATTTTTTTAAATACAATAGTAAATTTGAAAAATCTCTATTGATTTTGTAATACGACTACTATTCTTTATTTTTCTTAATTCTCTCTCATACTCTTCATTGACTTTTGTAATTTCATTTTTAGTCCGATTGATCGCTGGGCTTCTATCAGATTTTCCTTCCCACAAAGAGCGAGCTGTTTGCCTGTCTAGTTTTTCTTTTAGCATTCTAACTGATTTTTGAGTGGTTAACTCTAATTTATTTGCCTCTTTTTGAAAAAGTAAGGCTGTTTTATTTTCCAATTGATTTTTGAACATTTCTGAATCTTTTTCACATTTATTAAAAGAATGAATTAAACCAATTTCCATTTCTAATCTTTCAATGTAAGCAGGAGATATGTTGGAAGTAGAAGATTTGATATTAATAGGCAGAGTATCTATTTTTTCAACTAATTTAGATTCTCTATCATACAAATAATAAAATAATTCTGAACGCCTGAGAGAGAAAGAAAAATCAGCTAGATAGATATAAAATATTTTATTGTTAAATTCTTTAGACTTAATAACTTTATAACCAAACCCAAGTTTATTATTATTAAAATAATTAATTGCACTCTCGACTAAAGGGTGACCGAATGCTAAAAATTCTAGTGTATCATCCTGTAATGCAGTTTCTGAGTCGAATGTTGCCAATTTTTCTCGATTTTCAGATTTCATCTTATAAATTTTATCATTCACTTTTTCTAAAGATACATTTGTGATACCCGGGAAATAAGAAATAAATTGTATTATAAATTTTTCTAGATGTGAATTATCAAATTGTCTTTCATCAAGGGTGTGATTATAGTAATCTTGTAGATTAAAATCAATAAGTTTAGGAGTTACGAGGGTATCTAATCGTTTAAATCCCTGTTCAGCAACTTTTATCCTTAAATCAAACTCATCTTCTATTTCTCTTTTTGTCTTACTGCCCGAAATAAACTTCATAAAGGTTGAGTTAAAATCCACTTCTGCCTCTATATTTCCCAAAAGTGCATCTGAAATACCAATAGATTCTTCAAAAAGTCTAATTTTATTGTTTAAAACTTCTAGAATTCTTTCTGCAACCGTATCTTTACTTGCAAAATTAAAAATATAAACATCTTTTTTTTGACCGAACCTATGGATTCTACCTATTCTCTGTTCAATTTTTAATGGGCTCCATGGTAAATCATAGTTAAAAAGTATATTAGAAAATTGTAAATTACGCCCTTCTCCACCTGCTTCCGTACAGATTAAAACTTCTGCTGAATTTTTAAAATCTTCAATTGCATTCTCTTTTGCATCCATTGAGAGAGAGCCATGAAAGAGTGATACTTTAAACTCAGTTTCCAAAATGGAGTACAAGTATTCTTGAGTAGATCTAAATTGGGTAAAAATTATAAATTTCTCATGCCCTAATCTTGAGAGTTTTTGAAGAGTCTCTTTTAATTTAATTGATTTGGAATCTCTCTCAATAGTCTTTCCAAGATGAATCAATCGATTGAGTGTTAAGATTTCTCTTTTGGTATTCGCAAAATCTTTCCAGGTAGATGATTCCATATCCGAAACAAAATCTTCAACACCTTCCGTTTCATCAATATCCCAATCTTCATTTTCTACAGGGTTTTGATAAATTCTCGAAAGTCTATTTTCTAATAAAAATTTTCTTTTTGATAATGCTGTGATTAATGCAAATACTGAAGAATCCAATAGTTTTTGAAATACAACCATCACAAAACCTATTGCTCTATTTTTAGTTTGTAATGCTAAGTTATATTCTTGTCTTACATAATTAGTGGTTTCTTCATAAAACTGCCTTTCCTCGTCAGAAAGCTCAATCATTACTGTTTTAGCAAATCGCTTAGTAAACCCACCAATTTCTACTTTTCTTCTTCGTAAAAGCACTTTGCTGATTTTTTCTTTTAAATCGGATTTATTGCCTATAATATAATCATTCACAAAAGCGTGATATGATCCTAAAATATTAGGATCCACTAAATGTGTTAAGTAATACAATTCTTCTAATTTACCTCGAAAAGGAGTTGCCGTTAGCAAAAGTAAGCATTCAGTCCTTTTGGAAATTTTTTCTGCAAATAAATAGGCTCTGGTTATCTTTGAATAATCTCTGCGTAGGCGATGGGCTTCATCAAAAATTACAATATCCCATTTTCTCTTTAAAATCTCTTCTGTGTACTTAGGATTTTTTATAAAGTCAATTGAAGTTATTATTCTATTATAGTTGGACCAATTTAGATCAGTATGAGTTAAAAAATTATTTCTTTTAATAATTTTAAAATCTTCATTAAATTTATTTTTTAATTCAGTTCTCCATTGCACCATAAGAGGAGAAGGAGTGATAATCAGTACATTTTTATAATCCTTACGAAAGATAAGCTCTTTCATAATTAGTGCCGCTTCAATTGTTTTACCAAGACCCACTTCATCTGCTAAAATAAAGCGATGCTTTAAACTATTTACAACTATGTATGTCGATTCAATTTGATGGGGAAGAAGTCTGGTTCTAGAATTAGAGAGAGAAGATAGTTTATCAAATACATGGGTCAGCTTTAATTCCAATGATAATAAAGAAAGTATTAACTCCCCAGATATGATCTCTTGGTTATGCAGACTAGACAAATCAGTAGGCAAAAATACCAATCGATCACTCTCTCTTGCAATGGATTTTTGCACATCTCCCGTAAATGAAATTTTAAATTTATCCCCATCAACTAGAGAGATAATTCCAATTCCTAAATTTTTATCTGTCTTTAAATAAACTGGTCTCCCAATAAAAACAGGTTCATTTTTTATAGAAAAATCTAATGTTATCTGAGTCATAAAAATATTATCTTGATGAAATCAATTACACACCTCTTTGGTTTCCCCAAAGAAATTTATGTAACTGTATAGATAAACGGGAGTTGGATAGGTTTGCCTCTTTTAACCATTCTGCCAATAAGGCAGGATCCAGTTCATTTTGAACCGGAGAAAATAACAAACAAATATTTCCCAAATTCCATTTACTTATTATGTATATAGCCTTATTAAAATCTTCTTTGTCTCTGACAACAAATTTAATTTCATCGAGGGGATTTTTTCTATCCACTAGATACAGAAAATTTTCAGGAAGCATATATTCTTCCATACCAGAACCCGGTAATTTATAGTCTAAAGAAAAAACTGCAAAAGGAATTTCTCGAATATCCTCTTTCCCATTTGTCTCAATTCGTACTCTTTGGAACCTACCATCTAATCTTGATTCATAAATTTTTTTACTAAGTTCAATACAAACAAGTTTGTTGGCTCCTTCCAGGGGCTCACCGCCAGTTAAAATAATTTGAGAAGGGTTGGAATGAAAACTACTTATTTTATCAATAATTGATTCTAATTCTAAAATTTCGCCAACATTGTGACTTAAAGAATATTCCGTATCACACCATAATTTTTTATTGGTAGTTTTGCCACAACGCAAACTACATCCTGCAAATCTCACAAAAACTGTTGGTACGCCCTGCGAAATTCCCTCTCCGGAGAGAGAGTAAAATATTTCTGTAACTCTTGTATTCAAATTTCACCGCTTACTCAGTTTAATCCTGATAACATTATCGGATATTTGAACATATTCTAAATAAAGTTGTTTAAGCAAATCGTATGGAGAATTTTAATAAGAAGGCTATAAAATCATATTTATGAGACATAATTTAATTATTTTGAATATTAGAGAATTATTATGAATCAATTGCGGATAGTATTTGACCAACAGAACCCAATCCGAATTGAAATTCATATTCTGATCCATCCTTCATTTTTAAGACTACACAGGATTTAATAAATAACTTTCTATAAGAAGATGATTCTTCAATATTTGCTTTTTCTAATCGAATATTATTAAAATAAACTGCTTTATTGGTTATCACTAATTTACCTTTTGTATTACTTCCATTAGCGTAATACTCAGTCTCCCACTGATCGAAAAATCTTTCTTCCTCAGGAATATCCATAGAATTGTCCTCCAATCTCACTATTCTGTCTTTATTTATTTTAAAGGAATAGATAAAAATAGGATAATCATCATTTCTTTTATTAGCAATTATAATTTAGAAATTATTAAGTAAGGTAAGAATTATTTTTTAGCTAATTTTGAATTTAATTCAAGACTTTTTTCATAAAAATAGTTTAGTTTGGATAGAGGGATTTTCAGATAAAATCCTATTTTCATAAGTTGGTTCAAAAACGATTGAAAATAATATCCATTTTTATCAAATCGAATAGAAGATGTGATACTATTTTCTTTTAATAGAATAGGTTTATGGTATTTTTTTAAATTTAAACAGAGAATAGTATCTTCAAATATTTCAACTTTCGGGATTCCCACTTTTAAAAGCAGTTCGCGATTTACAAAAATGCAATGATCTAAATAATATATGGATTTCAATTTTCCACGGATATAGTTAGAGTAATAGGATGTAAAATTTAAAAGGAAATGATTATTATTAAATTTATGTCGAAAGGCTCCCCACTTTATATTTTCTTTTAAACCGAGAAGCACAGAGATTCCTTCCCCGGGAATAAATGAGCGGGGATGATGCAAAAGAACAGTCTCTCCCCTACTTTCTAAAAGCCCCAGATTTAATTTTTCACCTCTCTTAACCAAAGAAGTAGAGATTATTTTTAAAAGGTCGGGATTTTCTATAAAAATAGGAAACGATTCTATTGTGGAAATAGTTAAATCTTCACTCTTTGAATCCACAACAATTAATTCAAAATCTTTTAGACTACTCAATGAGTTTAAAATTTCAGATAAAATGTTTGTCTTACATTCATTAAAAGTTGGTAAAATAATACTTAGTTTTAAACTCATAATAATTCAATAAATAGTAAATATAATTAATAAATTTGTCTTATAAATAAAAACTCAAAATTTAGAGGTACTATATAAATTTCTCAAGATTATACTAGTTCTCCCCCACAACTTGAGCCCGCACCTGCTGTACACCCAAAACAATGATTGGCAAGGACAATATTTCTTTTCATAAAATCTTCCAAATTGAATTTATCAACATGATCAATATTTTCACAGGTTAAATCTAACATTTGATTAAAATCACAATCATATATCTTACCATCATACCCAACTGAAATTTGATGTCTACACATGAGTCCATCCAAAGTAGCAGGATTGTAAGACGTGCATAAGATTTCCATATATTCTTCAAATTTATTGCTATTTATAAGCGAATTTAAAAAGCGATTTATAGGTAAATTATTAATACAATATAAATTATTAAATGTAATACCATGTCTATTTTTAAGGTTTTCTTTAAATTCCCTCTCTAGGGAAGTTTGGGAACTCGATAAAAATAAACCTGAGGGATTGTAAACCAAAGAAATTGGTATTTCTGTCCCATATCCCAAACTATTTAACTTTTTTAGAGCTGTGATAGATTTATCAAAAACGCCATTTCCCCTTTGGCTATCGGTTCTGGATTTTGCAAAATGAGGAAGGGATGCTATGATTTCTATTTTATTAGAAGCCAAAAATTCATATAAATATTCAAAGCCCGGTTCTTCCAAAATAGTAAGATTACACCTATCTATTACATGCTTTCCCAATTTTTTACTTTCTGTGACCAGGTATTTAAATTCTAAAGAGCCTTCTGGTGCTCCCCCCGTAATATCTACTGTTTTAATGGAAGGCACATTAGCTATTATCTCAATACACTTTTCAGCGATCTCATGTGTCATACTTTCTGTTCGTTTTGGAGAGGCGTCCACATGACAATGATGACAGGCTTGATTGCACCAACGTCCTACATTGATTTGAAATACATTAAAGCTCAAGGCTGGCAAAGAGTTACCTACTTTGCCTGAAAAATGAGTTTGGTATCCCGCTAATACTTTTTTTTGTTCCTGAACAGAGATCATTTAGATACTCAGTTTGTCTATTTTGTTTTGCATCTGGACACTATGAACTAGTGTGATACCAGCGACCATTGCCGAAGCGACATGTACGGCTTCGCTCATTTGCTCTTCATCGGCACCTTTTTCCAAGCATGCGGAGGTATAAGCATCAATACAATACGGACATTTTTGGGCATGGGCTACAGCCAAAGCGATTAAAGCCTTTTCTCTTTCGCTCAAGGCTCCAGCCTTCATTACAGAATTATAATAGTCGAAATACTTATCCCCCAATTCTTTGTTGACCCTGCTGATATTTCCAAACTTAGCTAGATCTGATGTGTCAAAATAGTGTCCCATAAAGTAATTCCTTATTCAAATAGATTTATTAATGGAATTATGATTCTTTTTATATTTTATACTGTCATGTAATTTTTTTGGGAGTATTCAATTAATGATCCCTTTTGAAAAAAGATAAGTGTTTAGCAGGTAAATTTCACCTGCTAAATAGTACTACTTAGGCAGCTCTTCCAATCTTTGTTGCTTTTTCAACTTCTACTAATTTTCCAGTTTTGACATCATAGTAATAACCATAGACAGGAATATCCTTAGGAACAAGGGGATGGTTTCTAATTCGTTTTACATCTTCCACCACACTGTCTTCCAAGTTTTTAAATGTGAGAAACGGAACAAACCTTGCTTCATCCGAACCACCTTCTTCGGTTACATTCTTCCAGCCATTTGCATCAATAGTAGCCGTTTTCAAACTTTTTTCTAGTAAATTCCTAATGATATCGTCAGTAAAAAGTTGCATACCACAATCGGAATGATGTATTACAAAAAACTCCTGAGTTCCAAGTAACTTATGGGAAATCACCAAAGAACGTATGGCATCATCACTCGCACGTCCTCCCGCATTACGGATAACGTGAGCATCACCTTCACTTAAACCAGCATACTTTGCAGGGTCTAACCTCGCATCCATACAGGTCAATATTGCAAATCTTCTTGCGGGTGGTAATGCCAAATTGCCCTTATCACCAAAACTTTTTACATATTGAGTATTTGCCTCAATTACCTCTTTGTGAATTTTACTATTCTCTTTTTGTAAAGACATAGATTACCTCTATTTCCAACAAAACGAATCCTTTAGTAATTGACAAGAATTTATTCTGTTATAATGGATTATTTTTTCATTAATACGAATATTTTTCATTTTAACAGATTTTCTTAAAATAGTAAATGCTAATCAAAATTGGGTTAATTCGTATGTAATACATTTTTTATTGAAAATCCAATAAACTAAAGGGATAGATTGTGTTGTTGGTTTTCTTTAGTTCAGAAAAATTAAAAAATAATTTAAAAGTGAAATTATCCCTAAAAAAATAATTTTTTTCAACATGTTTCTTCCTTTTTTTTACATATATAGGTAGGAGAAAATAAATGAAAAATTTAATTTTAGTTCTAAATCGAGCAAATCTTACCGAGTCCGATATGGAAACCGTCTTGACAGAATTTGATATTTGGTTAGACTCTAAGCAAAATCGGAGCGAACAAAAATTGATGACCGAATCTATTGCACCTATACAGAGAGAAACCGATGGAATTCGAAATGAAGTTCGCATTCTTGCAGAGACCATGAAAAATGGTTTTGAAAAACTCGATCAAAAATGGGAAGATCGCTTTCAGAGAAATGAAATAAAGTGGGAAGAGCGATTTCAAAAATTAGACCAGAAGATGGATTTTATAAACAAAAATTTAACAATGCAAATTGCCTCGAATCGAGAATACTCGGATTTGCAGATTTCCAGATTAGAAAAACAAATACTCTCAAACAAAGAATCTCTTGAAAAACAAATCTCTGCAACAAGAGAAAATCTCGAAACTCAGATCAAAGCCAATGAGAAAAGTATGGAAAAACAATTTTCTTTTCAGCAGAAATTACTGTGGGCTGTTTTATCGGTGGTGTTGGGGCTTTTTGCGAAAGCTATTCATTTGATATGATGTCTTCCCCTCTTAAGGGGAAAGCCCTATGTATTTCTCCTATACTGACCGCCCACTCTGTATAATGTGTCTGTGATCTGCCCGAGACTCATAGTCTTAGTTGCCTCCATAAGTGTAGAAAAAATATTTTCTCCTCCCATAGAAACTGCTTCTAGCTTGGATTTCATAGTTTCTAAATTTACTTGGTTGATTTTGTGAAAATTTTCGAGTCTTTCTATTTGGAGATATTTTTCTTCGTCAGTAGAGCGTATTACTTCCATGGGTAGTACAGTTGGGCTACCTTTGGAATCTAAGAATGTATTTACTCCAATGATTGGATATTCTCCAGAATGTTTTTTTTCTTCGTAGAAAAGAGACTCATCTTGTATTTTATTTCTCTGATACATCGTTTCCATAGCACCCAATACACCCCCCCTATCACTGAGTCGCTTGAACTCGAGGTACACTGCCTCTTCCACTAAGTCGGTAAGCTCTTCGATGATAAAACTTCCCTGGAGTGGATTTTCATTTTTAGCAAGACCTAACTCTCTATTGATGATAAGTTGTATTGCAACTGCTCTTCTGACTGATTCTTCAGTGGGGGTTGTGATTGCCTCATCATATGCATTTGTATGGAGTGAGTTACAATTGTCATAAATAGCTGAAAGAGCCTGAAGTGTAGTACGAATATCATTGAACTGGATTTCTTGGGAATGGAGAGAACGTCCCGATGTTTGGATGTGATATTTTAACATCTGACTTCTTTCATTGCCATTGTATTTAAAACGGATAGCTTTTGCCCATATTCTTCTCGCAACCCGCCCGATTACATTGTACTCAGGCTCAACTCCATTTGAAAAAAAGAAGGAAAAATTCGGACAAAAATCATCAATCTTCATGCCCCGGGAAATATAATACTCTACAAATGTAAACCCATTGGCAAGTGTGAATGCTAGTTGTGATATGGGATTGGCTCCCGCTTCTGCCATGTGGTACCCCGAAATAGATACAGAATAGAAATTACGAATATTTTTTTGAATAAAATATTCCTGCACATCTCCCATCAGCTTTAGAGAAAATTCAGTCGAAAAGATACATGTATTTTGAGCCTGATCCTCTTTTAAGATATCAGCCTGAACAGTCCCTCTCACTTTTGATAGGGTATCTTCTTTAATCTTATCATAAATATCCTTTGGTAGTATTTCATCTCCAGTGACACCTAACAAAAGTAAACCTAATTTATGATTAGTATCGGGGAGATTCCCATTGTACGACGGTAGCTTTAACCCCAGAGAATTATATTTATCTTGGATGTATTTTTCAGTTTTTTCTCTTAGACCATTCTTTTGGATATAAATCTCACATTGTTGATCTATACAGGCATTTAAAAAGAAAGCCAAAACAGTTGGTGCAGGGCCATTGATAGTCATGGAAACAGAAGTATTTGTATTACATAAGTCAAATCCAGAATAAAGGATTTTTGCATCATCGAGGGTTGCAACAGAAACTCCCGAATTTCCAATTTTTCCAAATATATCGGGTCTTTTATCAGGATTTTCTCCATACAAGGTCACTGAATCAAATGCGGTGGATAAACGAATAGCTGGCTGACCTTTGGAGAGATAATGGAATCGTTTATTGGTTCTCTCTGGGTTTCCCTCTCCGGCAAACATTCTCGTTGGATCTTCATTGGCCCGTTTGTATGGATATACACCAGCTGTATAGGGAAAACTTCCCGGGAAATTCTCCTTATGTAACCATTTCAATATATCACCGAATGCAGTAAATTTTGGTGAGGCTACTTTTGGTACTTTTAAGCCAGTAAGTGACACGGTTTTATTGTTTATTGTAATACTTTTATTTCTTACAGTATAGGTAAACTCTTCCTTGGAGTAATTTTCCTTTTGAAGTGGAAAACTATCTAATAGATTTCGATTTTCTTTAGTTAAGATCTCTTTTTTTTCATTTAAGATAGGATTTAAATTATCGACTAGTGATTTATTATGAGATACAATTGATATCGTATTTTGAATTGAATGTATTTCGTTTGCTATCTTTATTTGTTCTTCTAATTCTTTGGAACGTTTTGCGTTATCCTCTACAATTTCTGCTAAGTATCTAACTCTGTCGGCAGGCATTATCACTATTTTTTTATTAAAGGAACTTAAAATTTTTGAATTTAATTTTAATTTCTTTTTTTCCTCAATTTTCACTAACAGAGCATTATAAAAAGAATTTACCCCAAAGTCATTAAATTGGGATGCATTTGTTTTAAAAATAGGAAAATCATTTGAATTTTCATGAAATAAATTATGTGATCTCTGGTATTGTTTTTTAACATCCCGTAATGCATCCTCGGAACCTTTTCTATCGGATTTATTGATTGCAATTAGGTCTGCATAATCAATCATATCAATTTTTTCTAATTGTGAAGATGCTCCATACTCAGGAGTCATTACATAAATAGAAATATCACTTATCTCTGTAATTTGTGTATCACTTTGTCCTATCCCTGCTGTCTCCAGGATGATAAAATCAAAATTAGCTGATTTAAAAATTTCAATTGTTGGCTCTAAAAATTTAGATATGGACTGATTGATTTCTCTAGTTGCGAGAGATCTCATAAAGATTGTATCCTTATAAATAGAATTCATTCGAATTCGATCTCCCAAAAGAGCACCACCTGTCTTACGCTTTGTCGGATCAACAGAAAGAATAGCTATTTTTTTATTAGGAAAGTCAAAAGATAATCTTCTCACTAATTCATCTGTTAGGCTTGATTTTCCTGATCCACCTGTTCCAGTGATACCTATTATTATTGAAGAATTAACACTGGATACAGAAAATGTTTTCTTCAAATCATCAGGTATGGTATGATTGTTTTCTATATATGTAATTGCTCTGGAAATATTGGGGTAAGGATATGAATCTATTATAGGATTGGATAAACTAATTTGAGAGTAATCAGATTTATTTAAGAGTTGATTTATCATTCCCTGTAAGCCCATTCTTCTGCCATCATCAGGGGAATAAATTTTTCCGATTCCATACTTATGAAGTTCTTCAATTTCATCTGGTAGAATCGTCCCTCCACCACCACCAAAAATTTTTATGTGGGAAGCCTTAAACTCATCTAACAAATCTTTTAAATATTTGAAATACTCAACATGCCCTCCCTGATAAGAAGTGATAGCAATAGCCTGTGCATCCTCCTGAATAGCCGTTACCATGACCTCTCTTACGGATCGATTATGACCTAAATGTATTACTTCTGCTCCGGAGGATTGAAGAATCCTTCTCATAATATTAATGCTTGCATCATGCCCATCGTACAAAGACGCGGCTGTAACAATTCTAATTTTATTTTTTGTTAAAATCGGTTCTGGATTTACAAGTATCAATTCAATATCCTCCGGAGATCATCTCCAGTTTGAAAAATGAAACAAGAAAATCAAGATTATTTATTAATTCTATTTTTTTGAGAATCCTAATGATATTCGTTTAACTTTATACCATAAACTGACTTTAGGTTTTTAGATTTTAGGAATTATCCTTGTGATTTGAGATATTTTCTAAAAATTTTCTATAAAAATTCAGAAAATAATTTACTATCTCCCCAAAACAATCAGTTTTACTTGTATTACATTTAATACTTCATTATTAAAATAAGATGATTCTATACTACTTACAATTTTACTTAATGGTTGAATGGCAGAATTTAAAAATTTACTGATATCGGTTCCAATGGGAACAGAAAAGTTATAATTTCCTGGATTTTTTATCTGTAAGGTTAATTCCATAGGATCTTTTAAGATTTGTCCGGGATAGATGTATTTCAAAATTCTCTTTTCTTCCTTACTCAGAGTCTTATTTATAATTTTTTTATAAAATAATTCTTGGGGTGATTCGGGTATATCGATTTGTTTTTTCTCAGGTTGGTGGGTTTTCTTAAGTTGGGAATCTGTCGTACAGAAATAATTATATGGATTAACATCTCTACTACAACTATCCCATGTAAAATCTACATTGTACCAATCATTCCTTATATTAACTTTATTCCAGATATGTTTTTCAGTTCTATTTTCTCCTGGCTGCCGAGAATCTCCACAAATAAAAAAGTGTTTTATTCCTGCGTGATGCAAAAATCTTCCTCCTAGAAGTGCAAACCCTGAACAAACTGATTTTTTATCTTTGAGTGCAAAAAATGGAGATCGATTTGTATAAGAATGGTCATACGAAATATTTTTAATTATATAATCATGTATTGCAATTAATTTTTCTAAATCAGACATTCCATTTGAAATCAGTAATGGAATTTGTTTTTTTACAGCTTCTTCTACCGCCAAGGTTTGTTGACGGGATTGAAAATATTTAATATCAATACTCACATCTCCATCGCTAGAATAGGTCATATTATAATTATTTATTAAAAATCCAGAATATCCGCCATTGAAAGATATAAACTCCATTGCATTTTTTACCTGCTCGGGGAATTTTTTCTCTGTTGTCTTTGCGGTAAATTTAACTGACTCTTTACCATCTTGAACTGCTTTTTTAATGATGGGCATCCATTCTAACATAGAATTAATATCGGATTTTATAAATAGATAAATGATTGTAGGCATCGAAAGAAATTACATTCTGCACATAAGTCTAATACAGGGCGGTAATTTTAACGTCACAAATACAATATAATTAATTATATTGAGATAACAAATCAGAGAGAAATAAATTCATAAATAATTGAAAAAATGAGTTGAATTTATTCAATATTATAATGTCTTTTTGTTGGTATTGACATTTTATATTCATAATTAATAGAGATATAACATAGATAAACGGGCTTTAGGGATCCCAAAATGCTGAGAGATTTTTGGTAAAGCCGATGCGAATCCCCAGAATAAAAATATATTAAGTTAATTTCCCAATTTTAAACCCTATTCTTAAAAATTTAAAAAATTCAATTCATGAATTTTGAAAAATTTATATATACAATAATAGTTTTTTTATAAAGTTGTTATTAAAAAATTATTTTTTTATTTTTTGGAGTCTATATATTGAAAAAACATTTTACATTTCTAATTGCATTATTCGCCTATTTCTTACTTCATTTTGCATTGTATTCTCAAAACTTCCAACAGGCTAAACCCTGGATGGGCATTTCAATAGAAAATACCCAAGATGGTGTAAAAGTGAAAGGCACAATTGCAGGGACTCCAGCCGAAAAGGCAGGATTTGTAAGTGGGGATGTGATACATAAAATTGATGAAAATACAATGAAGGACTCAAGAGAGTTAATTTCATACATTCAATCCAAAGGCGTTGGAAATGAAGTAAAAATTGATTTTAAACGCAACACTAAAAATTTATCTATTAAGTTAAAACTAGAAGCAAGACCTGATGATCTTGAATTATTAAGAAAGAATCTGGTAGGAGCAAAAGTTCCAGGTTTTAATTTAGAACGTTTAGGAGATAACGGTAGTATCTCTAATAAAGTAATTGAAAACTCCGTAACAGTCGTCATGTTTTGGGCGACTTGGTGTCCAGCCTGTATTTCAACACATCCTAGACTTTCTAAATTTGTAGAAGAAAATAAATCCATTAAAGTATTAGCTGTTTCGAATGAAGATAGGGATGATGTTTTAGCTTATTCTAAAAAGCATAAGTATGCGTTTAATATTTTTTTAGATAAAAGTAAAGATTTTATTAAATTTTTCACAGTCAGTGCCATTCCAATGACAGTAGTAATCGATAAAAATGGTGTTATACAGCACATCAGCCTAGGAGCTGGTGCCTATTTAGAAGAGTCATTAAATTTTGCACTAGACTTAAACAAATAGTCAGACTAAAGATAATGGATAAAAAATATTTTATTGTTAAACTAATTTGTTTATACCTAATAACATTCAATCTTTATGCCAATGATCCACTTGTTATTATTGATTTAAAGAGAGAACATAATGCATCGAAAAACTTAAAATATTTCTTTGATAACACAAATAATCTTTCAATAAATGATATTATAGAGAACAACGAAATACAATGGGCTGACAATAAAAATACTGATTCTCTTAGCCTGGGATTTAACACTAATAATCTATGGATTAATTTTGATGTCATAAATATTTGCTGTGAAATTGAAAACTGGTATCTCGAATTAGGATATCCTCCCTTAGATCATATTAATTTTTATCAATTAACAGAAGATGGAAAAATAACTGAAATTCAGGATGGAGATTTAAACCCTACTCCTAAAAATGCAATACGTTCTAAGTTTTATAATTTTAAAATTAATATTCCCTATAACGGTAAAGTCAAAATATTTTTAAAGATAAGGTCGGATAGCTCATTAGCCATACCTCTAAATATATATTCCGCTGAGGGTTTTGCTGAAAAAATTCTCTTAGAAGAATATTTTTTTGGTATTTTCTCAGGAATTATGCTAATAATGGCTTTGTATAATTTATTTTTATATTTTTCAATTAAGGAAAATTCTTATCTTTATTATATTATATATATTATTAGTTTTTTACTACAGTCTTTAAGTTTGAGGGGATACATCAGATTATTTTTCCCTGATTGGCTGTATCTCAATAACATAGCACCTATATTATTTACTGAGCTTAGCTTATTTTTCGGATTAAAATTCACGAGTAGTTTTTTACAAACTAAAGAATATCTCCCTAGATTACATAAATTACTCCTATTTTATATGATTGTACCATTCATAGGAATCAGCCTTGTAATTTTTACTACCTACACAATAGCAATAAAATTCGCTACTGCAACTTCATTTTTATGCAGTTTTATATTACTTATAAGTGGATATGCTTCCATTAAAAATAATTTTAGACCTGCAAGATTTTTTGTTTTGGGCTGGGGGATGATTTCTATCGGGATGATAGTTTATGCATTACGTATGGCAGGATTATTGCCTCATAATTTATTTACAAATTCTAGTTATCAAATTTTTTCAATTTTGGAAATACTCTTACTTTCATTGGCATTAGGAGATAAAATAAATATCCTAAAAATAGAATTTTCTTCAAACCTGGAATCAAAAGTTATTGAAAGAACTAGAGAACTTTCAGCAATGATTGAAATAGTCAATGAACAAAAAAAAGAGGTTGAATTAACACTCGAGGAGCTTAAAAGTACGCAAGCACAGCTTGTTGAATCTGAAAAAAAGGCTTCCCTTGGGCAATTGGTATCAGTTGTAGCTCATGAGATAAATAATCCAATTGGTGCAATACAGGCAAGTAGTGAGATTGCCGAAATAACTTTTAATTCTATATTAACTGATTTTATACCATTCATTCGCTCTCTAGAAACTAATCAGATAAAATATTTTAACGAATTATTGAGATTTTCTTTGGATTCAATCAACTATTCTTCCACTAGAACAGAAAGAAATATAAGAAAATTGATAAAAATGGAATTAGAAGAGTATAAATCTAGTGATACGGTTACCATAAATAAAATTAATGAACTGTTATCAGAGCTCAAATTGATAGGTAAATTTAACACTTACATAAATTTTTTCAGCGAAAGAGAATTACTAACCGTACTTGAAAATATCAGACTTTTTGTAACAGAATTTAGATCCCTAAAATATATAGATATATCTGTACAAAAAACCAGTAAAGTGATATTCGTCCTGAGAAAATATCTAAATACGGATATAAAAGGTGAGAAAAAATTTATCTCTATAAATGAACAAATAGATAAAGTTTTAGAATTATATGATAACTATATATATGATAATATAAAAATAGAAAAGAGTTTTTCAGAAGATGCATCATTAAATTGTATTGCAGATGATATAATTCAAGTCTGGAGAAATCTTATTTTAAATTCCATTCAATCGATGCACTCTACCGAAAAAAAATTGATCATAACTACCCAAAAAAAATCAGACAGTGAAAAAGAATCAATTCTGATTACCTTTACTGATTCTGGAATAGGGATTGAAGAAAATAATTTTTCTAATATTTTTAAACCATTTTACACTACAAAACCGATTGGAGAAGGAATTGGTCTCGGGCTATACACGTGCAAAACTATTATAGAAGAACATGGAGGGAGTATAGAATTTCAATCTGATAAAAACAATACAACTTTCACGATAAAATTACCAATTATCTTATAAAAAAGTAATATTATAGTTTCCTTAGATACTTCAGGTTCTTATTATTCAATAATTTTATAAATATTAACAGAGTTATAATATTTTTTACTTGAAAAAACTTATTTAGGATTTATAAAATAACTATGCTTAAATTTACTTTTTTATTTTTACTTATCTATTTAAGCCCTTTATTCAGTGAAGAAAACATTGTACTAAATGATTCTATTGAGAAATACTCAATTGGCTTAAATTTAGAAATTTTAGAAGATACTGAAAAAATAATAAATATAGATAATATAAATAATCCTGAAGTTTCGGCTTTATTTAGAAAAAATGAAGAAACTGCACCCAATCTTGGAATTTCAAATTCAAGATTTTGGATTAAATTTACCATTCAAAATTCCTCTAAAATAGGAAAATGGTTTTTAGAAATCCCCAACCCTCACATTCATATCATTAATTTATACATCCCTAAAAAAGGAGGAAAATTTGAAATTATAAAAGGGGGAAATATTCTACCTTTTTTTGAAAGAAAGATTGAAACAGAAGGTTTTTCTTATGAATTAGCTCTAGAGAATGAACCATCTACTTTTTATTTAGAGTTAGAAAATTCTCATGATGCACTCGTTGTACCGGTAAATATTTCAACTAGTAATATTTTTTATAATAACATTATACTCACATACTCAGCTTATGGAGCTTACTATGGAGTTATGATAGCTATGTTGTTATATAACGTTTTCATATATATAACAATAAGAGATAAAACTTACTTATTCTATTCTTTATATATTATATTTTTTACGATACATGTATTAAAAGACAATGGATTAGCTTATCGATTTCTCTGGCCTGATTCTCCCGAATGGAATAGAATTAGTTTTGCATTTACAATACCATTGGCTAATGTAAGTGCAAATCATTTTGTTCAATACTTTTTAGAAGCTGACAAGAATAGTAAAGGTTTATATATTACATTACTAATTTCTAAAATTATAATTATACTTTCTGCTGTTTTAGGTTATTTTTTATTAGATCTTTCTACTAATATTGAAATTGTAACAATAGAAGCGGGCATAAATACTATATTCTTATTTATAATAGGAATAATAGCATTTATAAAAAATATTAACTCTGCTGGTTTTTTTCTTATAGCTTGGTCTCCTCTTTTAATAGGTGGTCTCTCCACAATTCTTATGAATTTTGATGTACTACCTTATAATTTATTCACAGCGTATTCAATACCAATTGGTACAGCCTTAGAATCAATTTTACTCTCTATTTCTCTTGCCAATAGAATTAGAATTATTAAGAGCGAAAAAGAAGAAGCACAAAATAAATTAATTGAATCCAATAAACTTGCTCTTACAAACTTAGAAAAAGCAAATATTCAAAAAGATGAGTTTCTCACAAATACATCCCATGAATTTAAGACACCATTAAATGCTATTATAGGCCTCTCAGAATCACTCATAGGCGGGGTTGCAGGTCCCGTAAGCCCATCAATGAATGAGAATTTAAACTATATTTTAAATAGTGGAAGAAGGTTAAATAATTTAATTAATGATATTTTAGATATCTCAAAATTAAAAAATAGCGAACTACAATTAAATTTTAAATCATTAAATTTAAGAAATATAGTTCAGCATGCTCTATTACCTTTTAGTCATATAATTGCTAATAAATCTATTAAAATCATTAATAATATATCTCCTGAAACACCCTATATTTTTGCAGATGAGGATAGGTTATTACAAATACTTTATAATATAATAGGAAATTCTCTTAAATTTACTGAATCTGGAGAAATTTTAATTTATGCTATGTATGACACAAAGATTAATCATTACCAAGGTGATAATAAAATTACAATTTCAATCTCCGACACAGGAATTGGTATTCCTGAAGAGAAACTAAAGGATATATTTCAACCATTTGAGCAAGTTGATACTGGAATACAAAGAAAGTATGGTGGAACTGGACTTGGACTATCCATAACAAAAAAGTTAATTGAACTCCATGGAGGAAAAATCTGGGTAAGTAGCTTACCTCTCGAAGGTTCAACTTTTTATTTTACTCTGCCAATATCTAAAATTCAAAATATATCAATAAATATTGAAGATGTAATACGATATTCATCAAATTTAGAAAATAGATCTCTTAAAATTAAAGACACTAACGAAGAAATAAAAGATATCAATAAGTTTACCATTTTGATAGTAGATGATGAACCCATGAATATTCAGATTATAAAAAATCATCTTGCGGATAAAAAATATAATTTATTATTTGCACTGGATGGAACAAAAGCACTCAGCATTATTAATACTCAAAAAGTAGATTTAGTGTTACTTGATTTGATGATGCCAGATGTCAGTGGACTCGAAATAACAAACTTAATAAGAAAGAAATATTTAATTTCAAGTCTCCCGATAATTATAATAACAGCTAAAAATCAAATTGATGATATACAAAATGCATTTGAGCTAGGAGTAAATGACTATCTGCAAAAGCCTTTCTTTAAAGAAGAATTAATTGCCCGAATTAAAAATCATTTAGATCTAAAAAAATTCAATGAGGATTTAGAGCTAAAAGTATCTCAAAGAACTTTTGAACTAGTCTCAGCCCGAAAAAAAATTGAATCGCTCAATAATTTTGTTCGTATATTAAATGAACAAAAGGATATGAAAGAACTGTTCTTAAAAATAAGTGAATATATGTATATTACATATCGAATTGAAACTTCCTGTTTATTTTTTCCCAATAAAGATAAATCATCCCTTGATGTCTTTAGGTACTACACTTATAATAAACCAAACCCTGAAGAGATTAATTTTGCTGAAAAAACTAAAATTAATTTATCAGAAGAGAATGAATTAATATTAAATTGTTACAAATCTCAAAGACATTTATTTATTTCAAAAAAATTTAAAGCTAAAATCTTAAAACAATTCAACAATTTGTATGATTTAGATTTAAATCAACTTGATTTAGATATAGCTAATAAATTAAAACTTGATAATATATTAATTATCCCACTTATCGTTCAAAAAGAAACAATCGGTGTTTATGCCTTTATGAACTCCGAAAAAGAATTGGATATTACATGGAAAGAAGCTAGGGAAGTATTAAATTTTTGTAGGCACCTTTCCGGTACTATCAATAGCATACGTTTGTATCTAGATTATAGTTCATCGAATCAAACGAACCCTTAATTATATTACAGCGAATTAGCTTGTCCATTTTCTAAATCCTTCTTAAAAACTATTTTTCCATGCTCCAGAAATCAAAAGAATTTGTTTTTTTTATGTTTACAAAACTTTAGGGATTATGTCTCTTAAATTCAGTGCATGAATTTAAAATATATATGAATACTGCCCCTAATACTCCCAAAAATGCATTTTGTTGCTTCTTTTTCGAAAAAAAACTAACTATTTCCTATTCCTTTCTTATTTTCATCCTGCTTTTAAACTGCAATGGTGACCCCTGCACGGCTCTTGATAAGAAAATGGATTCAATTAGCAAGGATGGGCTAATAAGCATCCCTGAATTTGAAAAAATTTCCGAACAGGTTCAAAAATTAGAACAGTGCAAAATTCCAAATGCAAATTCATGTGAACTTCAAAGATTTCTGCAATTAAAAAGAGATAATCTAACTTTTGAAAAATCAAACTGTCAGGACTCAAATCCTGTTCTAAAAATTTTCATAGAAAATTCTGATTCAATGGATGGATATATTAGAGGATCAAATGATTTTAAAGATAGTATTACAAACTTAGTCGTAAGATTAAAAACTGTTACAGCAAAAATAGAATTTAATTTTATAAATTCAGAAATCATTCCTATCAAAAAACAATTAGAAGGATTTATAAAGGAAATAAGTTTGAATGGTAACACTTCTTATATAAAATTTAAAAGTAATACATTTGGAAGTGATTTGAATTCTATTTTCAATAAAATTTTAAATAATTTAGAAATTAATGATGTTTCCATATTTATAACTGATGGTATTTATTCTATTCAGGAAGCTAATAATATTCAAACCGAACTGTTTAATTCACAAAATCTTACTATGAATGCCTTCATAGAAGCAATACAATCAAAATCTATATCAACTATTGTCTTACAATTTGAATCTAATTTTGAGGGAAATTATTATGATATGAAACATTTTCCCCATCAGGTTAAAACAAAAAAACCTTTTTATATTTTCATTATTGGTGGAAATGAACAAATTGGAAGAATTTGGCGGGAAAAGGCAGAAGATTTAAAAAAGAATTCTAAATTAAAAAATTATCTATACTTCAACAAAGAACAATCAACTCCCATTCCTTTTATTTTACTCTCTACTTACAAAAAAAAGGGATCAAAAAAAATAAACGATAGACTCAAGGGATCTCTTGGAAATGTAAAAGCGAATGAGAAAGGAAGATTTGGATTTTCATTTATTACAGATTATTCAATATTTAAAGGAAATGAAAATATAACAGAAAATAAAATTAATTATAAAATAAATCCGTTATGCGAAATTGAAATTGAAAAGTATGAAGAATCTTTACTTGATTCTAATGAAAAAATATTTCTTAAAAAATTTCAGTCAGTTCCAACACATATAATTGCAGTAGAGTGTGACAAAAAAATTGAACAAGAAGATAAGATCACAATTTCACTTCTGAAAAAAAGTTCTAATTGGGTAAAAGATAGTAATCTTATCAATGATTTGTCTTACTCTAATTGGAACGAATTTAAAACTTTTGGAATTGAGAGCTTGATTTCTGGAATATCGGAAGCCTATGAAGAGTTTAGTAGATCCGATACATATTTTACAATACAAATAAACATAGAGAGATAATATGAGAGAATTATTTGAGTTTTATGGAATATTGCATTTTGAAGATTTTTCTGATGTATGTAATGACACAGGAATTTATTTAATACTATTTTTTATTATATTAGGTATTTCAAATTTTTCTAACTTTTTATATTATATATTAATAGATAGTTCTATATATAATCAAAATAAATACTATTATCCATATTTACTGCTTTGTGCTTTATTTACATCTATCATAAGTTACTTTTTTATTCAATACAGGATATCCCTAGAAAATTTTAATTTTTCTAAACTTAGTTTTATATCCCTAAGTATTATTACTTTTTTTTATTTTTCGTTATTATTTTTAATAGAATCGATCCTAATTAAAAACTTCTCTAAAAATTCATACAGGACACCTTTTTAATAATTATGAACAGACTTTTTATATTTGGAATTGGAGGAACGGGGGCAAGAGTAATACGCTCTTTAATCTTACTTTTAGGAACTGGAGTAAAAATCAATGCGGATGAGATTATCCCTATAATACTAGATCCTGATTCATCAAATGGAGATATGAATCGAACATTAGATCTACTTAATATTTATAAGAATATCTCTTCTTTACTTCCTAAGAAAGAAAATGGATTTTTTCATACTAAAATTTCAACTTTAGGAAAAGGTAATTCTGAATTAGACGATTTCCAATTTCGTTTAGAAAAAATTCAAAATCTAAAGTTTAGAGATTATATATCTTATCATTCTCTCAGTGATAAAAATAAATATTTTATGGATCTGTTATTCTCAGAAAATAATTTGAATCTCGAAATGCAAGTCGGGTTCAAAGGGAATCCTAATATTGGAAGTATTGTATTAAATCAATTCAAGAATAGTATCGATTTTAAGGCATTTGCAAATAACTTCTCTAAGGGTGATCGAATCTTTATAATTAGTTCTATCTTTGGAGGTACAGGAGCAAGTGGTTTTCCATTACTAATTAAAAATATAAGGAATGCAGAAAAAGAAATTCCAAATCATGCTTTAATTAAAGACGCAAAAATTGGCGCAATAAGCGTACTACCTTATTTTGGACTTATGCAAGAAGAAAAAAGTGTTATTGAAAAAGAGTCTTTTTTACCTAAAACAAAATCTGCATTAGATTATTATGAAAAAAATATAAATTCATCCCTCGATGCTATGTACTACATTGGAGATAATATATCAAAAGACTATTCAAATCACGAAGGACAGGCTTCACAGAAAAATGATGCTCATTTCGTAGAACTTGCTTCTGCTCTAAGCATAATTGACTTTATGGACAAAACAGATTCAGAATTGCAACGTGGTGCAAATTTTAAAGAATTTGGAATTAGAGTAGATACAGATGATTTAACCTTTGACTCTTTGGGAAAAAAGACTAGAGACACAATTTTATTTCCACTTTCTAGTTATATGTTTTTTATTAAATATCTTGAACTGAAACTTTCTTATGCAATAAAAAGAAAACAGACTTGGACCATTGAGGGCGAAAAAAAAATAGATGAGAATTTTCTTTCGCTTCCTTTTTATAAAAACTATTTAACCTCTTTTAATAATTATTTCATTGAGTGGTTAAAGGAATTGGGTAATAATAATAGATCCTTTCAACCCTTCAATTTAAAAGTTTCTGAAAAAAATCTATTTTCTTTGATAAGGGGTTTAAAAGAAAAAACAGGGATTTTTAAAAGAAAGAACTTTGATGCGTTTGACACAGAATTAAATGATTATGTAAGACATATCAGTAATGAATTATCAAGAGAAGAAAAATTTCTTAATCTTTTTGAAAATGCAACAAAAAACTTGAATCAAAATAAATATGAGATAGGAGTTCCCAATGCCTAAAGTTTTAAAATTACATGAACAAGGCGTATCACAAGAGGATTGGTTTCGTTCTAATCCTTATGGGAAAGGGGAAATTGAACAAATTGAGGATCCTGCAGGAAATAGGAGGCAAATAGTTTCTGTGCCCTCTCCATTTGCAAGAATGGCTATTGTTGACTCTGCATTACGTTTTGTAAATGAAAAATCAGGTAGTTCATTAGATAAACTTCATGGTAAGACAATATATCATCAAATTATTTCAGATTTTTTAGATGTCGGTGAAGCATTTTTTAATTATCCTAATATAAAAGATTTTTGTAATATATTAGTATGGAATATTGAAGAAAGTATTGAAGAACTTATTAATTCAAAGGATGAAGGTCATAGAATTCTTGGTGAAACTTTAGATCTCTACATTAAAGATGATAAATATAATTTTAGTAATAATAAGAATAGTAGTATTTTTTTGTTAATTTATAAAGGGAAAATTATAGGATCTACTTCACCAATTTCATTATTTGCTTCCCCTAATATTTCAGATAAAGAGAGAGAAGATAAATCGAATAAAATTAAATTTGATACTTACTCTTTATTTGATTTTACATATATTCCTCTTTATGAAAGAGAAACCGAATATCAAAAATATATAATAAGTCTATTTAAATTATATCCTGAGTTTAAAAGTAAGTTTAAAAGTCTGTGGGATTACATAGAAATAAATATTGAAAAACATAAATTTAATCGTAATACAGATTTCCTTGATTTCATAGATAAAATTGATAAACAAAAGTTTGATAAACAATTTGAAGACTTAGATACCGGCGTTCCAAATCAATGGGTAGAAATAAATGATGTAATACTGAAAAAAAGAAAAATAGATTTACTCTCAATCCAAGAAAAAAGTTCTTTTATAATTAATTCCACTGTTTTTTCCTCTAAATTTCCAAATCAAATAATCCCTATGGCTCTACAGAATGATTTTACACAATCAAATTCTATTTATACTTCTGGAGTATGGAACCCAAAGACTAGAGTCCCCTATTCTGTCTCCACTCCAATTGAAGATAGAACTCTGCCTGATAATCTAATCAAGTATCCTTATTTAACTGTAAATGATTTCTTAGAATCCTCTATTATTAGGATTCCTTATGAAATAAACTCTCAGAAATATTTCAATGGAAATCTCAAATCCAGACAAGATTTCAGCTATTCCTATTTATTACCCATAAAAGATACCTATTTTAATTATTTCTCTATTGAAGATTTAAAAAAGAATCTTATTATTGAAGAAGGTATATTAGAGAGTGTATCTGTAAGACTTAAAATTCCAATTAGAGATGGAGAAGTGACTTTTGAAAAAATTTATAAAAAACCATCTTCGACTAGAAAATCAGAAATCGTTTCAGATGAAAATCAGGGTATTGTAAAAGAATTAAACTTTGGTATTGCAATACATCCATTTATAAAACTTCAAGAAAATATAAGTACAAATGAAAATATTTGCATTCCATATAATATTCATTTGATAGATGCAGAGCAAAAGGAAAATATATCTCTTAAATTTCTCTCTGTTGAAAATAATAATATTGAAGTTAAACCTATAAAAAATGTTTTAAAAAGAGAAAAAATAAAACAAGTAGATTCAAGAATTTTTAGGCTAGAAACTTCTTTTAATATAATCGAACTTAAATTTTCTAATTCCATCCAGGGCTTAATTATTCCAATTTTCAAAAATCACATAGGCGGGAAAAAATACTTTTTCTCAGTAGATTTTGGTACTACAAATACCCACATAGAAGTATTAGAGCCCAACTCAAAACATCCAGTTCCGTTTGAAATAAAACAGGATGAATTACAATATCACACACTACATCTAAATAATGATAATTTAACCATACCTGAATTAAAAAGAATTCCTACTGAAGATTTTTATCCCGATTTATTAGGAAAAAATTTAGATACCGATTGTAATTTTCCTCAGAGAACAGTAATAGCCGAAAGATCAAATCTCTTGGGAGAAGAAGAGATTCTTTATGCACCACTTGATATGCATATTCCATTTTTATATGAAATAATTAAAATTAATAAAGATTTTTATGAATTATACTCTAATTTAAAATGGGCAAATTTTGATGAAGATTCAAATAACAGCTTAAAAAATGAATTAAGAATAGAGAAATATCTCGAAGAAATTGTTCTCTTGATTCAGGCTAAAGTACTACTAAATAATGGGGATCTAAATGAAACACAAATTTATTGGTTCTATCCATCAAGTATGACAATTGCAAAAAAAAATAAGCTAAAAAAAATATGGAATAGACTTTTCACAAAATATATATCATCATCTTTAAATAATTTAATTTTATTATCTGAATCAATTGCACCTTTTTACTACTATAAAAATACAAATAGAGTGAGTGCTTCCTCACAGAATGTTGTTTCAATAGACATTGGTGGTGGAACTACAGATATTGTTATATTCAAAAATAATAAACCAGAATTAATTACTTCATTCAAATTTGCATCGAATTCTTTATTTGGTGATGGATATGGTGGGTCATTAATAAACAATGGATTTAACATTGAATTTTCAGGTGGAATTGAGACGATCCTGGAGAATAATCAAGTAAGAGATTTACGAGATATTTTTTATTCCATTAGAGATTTGAATCATTCTGAAGATTTAATAGCATTCTTTTTCTCTTTAGATGAAAATAAATCTCTTAAAGAAAAGAATATTTCTATTCGTTTTGCAGAAAAACTATCCAATAATAGGGAATTTAAATTCGTATTTTTTGTATATTTTACATCAATTATTTATCATATAGCAAAATTAATGAAAGCAAAAGATTTAGAAATGCCCGGTCATTTAACATTTAGTGGCATGGGTTCAAAAGCTATAAATCTAGTTTCTGATGACGATGGAACTCTTGCAAACTTATGTAAAATAATTTTTGAATTAATTTATAATAAAAAATATGAAAACTACTCCTTAAATATTATCAAAGCTGAAAGTCCCAAGGAAGTAACCTGCAAAGGTGGTCTATATATAAAAGAAGAAAAAGAAGTACTACAAGATATAGATCATTTAAAAGTAATACATTTAGGAACAGTTGAAGATATTATCATTTCAGAAAATACAATGAAGTATAAAGATAGGGATAGTAATTTAGAGAATTCTGTAGTACAAGAAATTAATAATTATTATGAATTTATTCTCTCAATTCATAATGGTGGATATAATTTAGAAAGAAATCTAGATATTAATATTAAAAATTTGAATTTATATTTCAAGGCTTTGGGCAAAGATCAAAGAGAGCTAGTGACATATTTAAGAGATGGATTAAATATAAAATCAAAAGAACAAATTGGAGAAAATGAAGATATAGAAGAAACATTTTTCTTTTACCCTTTGGTTGGAGCAATTAATAATCTTGCATATCACATAGCAACAAAATTTAAAAAGTTGAGATAAAACTATGATTAAATCCTCATTAATTATTTTTCTCTTTTCATTTAGTTTATTATATTCTGATGAAAATATTTCAATTGAAGAATCCATTAATAAATTATCTGAATGCATAATATCCAAAAAAATTAAGAAAACAGAACCAAATATTGAAAATCAAAATGCCGATAATAGTGAAATTATTCCATCCAAAAAAGAGTCTTATTGTAATAAAGAAAATATAAGTAAATATTTGATAAATTTATATAGCCCTCAGAAAATAAATTATTATTATATTAATTTTTTAAATTTTTTATTTATAATTATATTATTCTATATATTATATAAATTTAATATTAAAATTAAAGGCTTAGAGTATAAGTTAAATAAATCAATTGAAACTATTCATGATATTTTAGAATCAAACTCATCTAGAGATATCAATAATGAATTTTATAAAAAAATAATGAACTTAGAAGCAAGACAATTTGGAGTAGAAGAAAGTTTGCAAAATATTCTAACTAAAACTAGTTCTGGAAAACAATTAGAAACGAATCTCGATTTGAATGAAATGGAAAGATACCAGCCTTTCTTTATGATTTATCCTAACAAAAATGGTATATTCCCTCAGAATGCCAAGAGAAAAACAAAAGAAAATACAACCTATATCTTTTATCCAATAAATGATAACCAATCTGAGTTTGAAATATCTTATGATTCAGAGATGCTAGGTAGAATTTTAAATAGCGAAGAAGCCTATTTAAAACCAGCTTGTGAGTCAGTGAACTCTCTAGATTTTTCTGCATTACAAATTACAAATATTCAAAAGGGAATCGCGATTAAAGAAGGTAATACATGGAAAGTAATAAAAAAAGCGATAATTCGATATGATTGAGATATTATATTTTTTTATTTTTTTAAATTTTGTTTATATATTAAATATTTATTTCAAAATTAGTAATTTTATAAATCTAATACCTGATATAAATAATATACACATAAAAAATTATCTCATTCCTAAATTAGATATAGATACTATTCCAACAGATACAATATTAAACTCACTTTCAAATTATCGTGAATTTATAAATAATGAAATACTATACAAAGAGTTCTCAAAGGAAACAGTAGAAAAAAACTATAAGGTTATTTCATGTATTACTTCTAAAAACAAATTGAAATCATTTAACGATAATTTTATTTTATTTAAAATAAATTCATACTTAATTAAAAATAAATCCGGATTAGTTGATTTTATTATGATTGAATCTATTGTAGAGAAAAAAGTAGAAGAGGAAATTTTAAATATAAATTATAATTTAAAATTTGCACTTCATATTTGTACTTTTGGGATATTAGTTATACTTACCCAATATTTTTATAATGTAACAGATTATATGAAAGAAAATGAATCCCTTATAAAGATTGATAATTCTTTCTATTTAATTATCCTATATTGTCTAATACTTTCTCTAATAGCCTATGGATTTTATATGATTTTAAATCAATTTTTTATTAATAAAGCATTGAAAGATCTCAATAAAAATATTAATAATCTATTTTTATTTCTTCAATCAGATCTAATTCCTATTTACTCATCTAATTTAAGTGAAAATATATTTCAATTATCTCAAAATCTTCAAAAATTTAATAAAGATTTTAATGATAATTTAATTAGTCAATCAGAACACTTTGCAAAAAGTAAGGATCAATTAGTACTACAAGAAAAGATCCTAAATAAATTAGAAGTGATTGATCCAGTGCAACTCGCTCAAGTAAATATTCAAATTCTTAAAGAATTAAGTAATAATATAATTAACTTTAAGATTTTAAATGAGCATTTTTCTAACCTTAATCATATTGTAGAAGTATCTAGTAATCTTTTTATTGTGGCTGAGAGAACTTTTGATAAATTCACAAATTTTGATACCAATATAAATAAAATTGCAGAAGGTATAAATCTAAGATTACTAGAAAGTACAAAACTTCTTGAATTCTTAGGAAGTCATTTATCTACTTTAGAAAATAGAAAAAATGAAATGGATTCAATAATTATAACTACTGATACTATTTTAAAAAATTCATATAAAGAATTAGTTCACTCAGAAAATGAAATTTTGCTCTCTTTTAAAGAGCGTACGGCAAGTAGCACAGAAGAACTCAAAAAAATAGCTCAGGATTATGTAAGACAAACTAAAGAAATATCTCTTGATTTATATAATAATATTAATTCACTTGATAATACTTTTAAAAAATTGTCTGTTAGTTCTGCCTCAATTCCTGATTCTAATAACAATGAATCTCTAGCCTTTTATACTTCATCTTTAAAAGAAGTATTCTCTAAATTTGAGAGTACACTAAATTCATATTTAGAGAATGGAAATAAACGAGATGAAGAACTATTTAATTTATTTAAAAATAGCTCTGCAATTTCTGTAAATTCAAATATTAATACCAATAATTCTAATATAGAAACTGACTTACAAAAACTCTTAACCCAAATTAATCTTAACCAGATATATTTTGAAAATATATTAAAAGAACTTTTAAAAGAATTAAGAAGCCAAACACATAAAAATAATGAAATTGCTAAAATATCTTATTTAAAATTAACAACATCCAAAATAAAAAATATACTTTCATGATAATATATCAATCACCATCAATGTTAAATCATCTTCCTGACTTACTTGAAAACTAAAATCTAATAGGGTTCTCTTTGTTGACTCAATTAAATCTAAATTATCTAGATAACTGTAATCTTTAATCATTTGCTTTAATCTATGTTCTCCAAACTGTTCACCGAGATAATTTTTAGTTTCTGTAATACCATCAGTATATAATATAATTCTATCACCACTTTCAATATTTACAGAGGAAAGTTCCCAGTTTTCTTTCAATGAAAAGCCTATCAATCTTCCTTTAGATTTTATTTCAATAAGATCCCCTGATTTTTTTAAAAGCAGAATAGATGGATGCCCGGCATTTGAGGATAAAAGTATCTTATTTTTGATATCTATATATACATAAACAGCTGTAAGTAATTGATTATCATTCCCATATAGTATTTCATTCAATCCTTTCATAATAATAGTAGGGTCAGAAATATTTTTTTGTAACATCCGAAATGCTGCCTTCAACATTGCTGTTACCATTGCAGATGGAATACCATGTCCTGTGACATCAGCAATTAGAACCCCTAATCCATTGGAGTCTTCATAATAATCATAGAAGTCTCCTGCTAAATAAGTCATTGGTAAATATAGAGTTACTATTTTTAATTCTTTTAAAAAGGGTTTTTTATGAGGAAGCATTTTTAGTTGCAATCTTCTAGCATTTGATAATTCACTTTCAAGCATTAAATATTTTTGATTATCTTGAATAGAATTTTTCATAGTTATATATGTGTTAATTTTAGATATTAATTCTAAGCTATTAAATGGTTTAGTAATAATATCATTTGCTCCTACTTCAAATGCTCGGTTTTTCTCCTCATCAAAAGAGGTATTACTAAATATTATTATTGGCAACTGAAAAAGTGAGAACCTTTTTCTGATTTTTTTTATAACTTCAAACCCATTTAAATCAGGCATATTTGAATCAATTAATACAATATCAGGTATAATTTCGTTTTCAATTTTATCTATGGCTTCGTACGCATTTGTTGAACTAATTATATGATAATTATTTCCCATTAAATGTTTTTTTAATATAAGTAAATTTATTGGTTCATCATCAATCGCTAGAATAGTATAGGTAGTAAAATTACTTCCATAATTTGCAAAAGGATTCCCTTCAATTAAAACTTTTTCGATATCTATCCCAGTTTTTGCTAGAGGAAGTGTGAAACTTACAGAATTTTTATAATTAATTTCAGGATCATTCCATAATTCCCCTCCATGTAACTCAATTAATTTTTTAACAAGAAATAGACTAATCTTATGAGAATCATATTTAATTGAGAAATTTTTCAAACTTTCTAGCGAATTATATATACCATTAAACTCCTTAATATTTTTATCTGAATTAGAATCGTATATATTTATTTGAATCATTTCATCTGAGTTTTTTAAATACATAGTTTCTATAAATATATTATGAAAAGAATTTACTTTAAAAATATTAAGAATAAGAATCTCTAAGATTTGCTCTAATCTAAGAGGATCCGCATTAATTTTTAAATTTAATGGTATTTTTTCTATTGCATTATAATTTATATTATTATTAATTAATTTATTATTATCTATAATTTTATAGATGAAATCTTTTAGATTAATAGCTACAATGTTTAGGATAATTTCATCTTTTAATGATTTAGAGAAATCACTAATATTTTGAATTATCTTATTCGTCCTTATAGCAGTTATATTAATTAATTTTATATTTTCAAGAGATCTGTCAGTTAATTCTAGATTATTATTTTTTTGTATAACACTTGAAAGTCCTACAATAGACCCCAGAGGAGCTTGTAATTCATATGATAAATTTGAAATCAAATCATTTTGTGAAGATTCACTGTCCAAATAAATTCTGTTAACTAAATTATCCGAATTAACTATTTCTTTTTTATCTTGAATTATATTTTTAATTATAATTGAGTTTTCTTGAATTATCACAAAGAGTAAAATTATTAGGGAAATATATTTTGATTCATTTGTCATAATATTTATAAAAAAATTATTCTTATAGCAATCAAAGAAAAACAAAAGTAAAACTATAAAATAGATTAAAATTGAAAATTTAAATCCTCTTAAATTTGATTTTATATTATAAAATAACAAAACTCCAAATATAGAAAATAGAATAAATTGCATGCTCATATAAATAATTTACCTATATTTGAAGTTTTATATTCTATTTCCAATAGTTGTTTGGTTCTTTCTTTTCTAAATCTTTGTTTTCTGAGATAGCTTTTTCTAACTCAGCATTTTTATTAGTATCCAACCACCAATAATCTACTGCAAATGACTCCCCATTATATTTACCTAAAGGCTTTTCTGGCATACCAAATCTATTCCAATATAATAATCTGGTATTAGCTAAATGCCAAAGTAATACATATGGATATTCCTTATAAATAATTTGATCTACTTTTTTAACTATGTCATTACGTTTAGCTACATCAAAAATATCTTTTTGTTGTTCAATTAGTTTATCTACTTCCTTATTTTTTATACCTGAAATATTATGTTGTCCCTCTTCATCTGCATACTTTGAGAACCACATTGGTTCGGGGTCTTTAAAAACTCCTCCCCCCCATGCCGTCCAGGTTAAATCAAAATCAAACTTATCAATTCTTGCACTCCAACCTGCCAAATCCGTGCTTTCAATAGAAGCTTTTATTCCTATATTTTTGGCAGATTCCATAAAAATTGTAAAATATTTTTCTGTGCTTTTATCCCTGTCCAAAATTGTAATACTTAGCTCTTTTCCATCTTTTTCTAAAATACCTTTAGAATTAGCAATCCATCCTGCCTCTTTCAATAATTCTCTGGCTTTATCGGGATCGAACTCTATAATTTCATTTGGATTATTCTTCTTTTCTTCTCCAAGATAATAATCTGGGTAATACGAATTTGTAGCTTCGTATTCATTGTAAGCCAATTTTTCAATCATTGTCTTTCTATCTACTAAATGGGCGATTGCCTTTCTCACTCTGACATCTTTAAAAACATCCCGCCTGATATTCAAAGCCCAGCCTTGAAATCCAATTGGTTTTTGGTTATAAATTCTTTGTCTTACAATCCAATTTTTATCGAATTTTTCACCCGTAGCTTCCTTTACCCAAGTCGCCGCTTTATATACTGGATATATATCCATATCCCCTTTAATCATTGCCTGAAGACCAATAGCTTCTTCTGTATAAACTTTGAAATACACTTCATCAAAATTATATCTACCCTTATTAAATGGATATGCCCTCTGCCAATAGTCACCACGTCTTACCATCTTCACATAACGACCTGGTTTAGCTTCGGCTAATCGATAAGGCCCACTGGTAACAGGAAATTCGTCATTGAGTTTATTAAAATCTTTTCCATCCATAATATGTTTGGGTAAAATAAAAATTCCCGAGGCAATTTCATCAAAATTATTCCAATGAATAGAATTTGCTGTAAATTCAATAGTTTTTGAGTCAACTACAACTGGTTCCTGGAATCTACTCATACCTATTCTAAACACGGCAGTATTATTCTTCTTATCCATGATAGTTTTGTATGTAAATAGGACATCTTCTGCACTAACAGGTAAACCATCTGACCATTTTGCGTTTTCATCTAGGTAGAATGTGAACTTCTTCTTATCAGGAGAAATTTTCCAATCCTTGGCTAAGCGGGGAATGGTTTCTAGGGTCAGAGGATGGTAGCCCGTGAGTGGCTCAAACATCATGCGGAAAATCTCAGCTGTAGTAGAAAATTGTTCGAGGTAATAATTCAATGATTTAGGATATTGATGGCTATAAACCCGAAACATTCCCCCTTTTTTGGCTAGGGGAGATGCAATTGGATTGATTGTTCGCATGAGTGGAGGGATGGAATTGGGATCTCCCTCCCAAACAATATCTTCTACTATGGTAGCTTTTTCAACAGTTGTACTTTTTTCTCCTTTTTTACAGGAAATAACTAGAAGAAAAGCAATGGTTATAAGAATACTGAGTAACGGTGATTTTTTTTTCGATGCCAAAGGGGGATGTCCTTTTGAATGAGAATATATTTAAACAAATACAGATTTATGAATTAAACACAAGAATTTTTTGCAAGGAAAATGGCTGTACTTTAGAAGAACTTCCAGAATCTTTTTTTGAATCCTCAGAGTATGGGATGGCAAATTATATTTGGATGATGGGGGTTTGGAAACCATCCCCAAAAGCTGTCGCTATCGCAAAAACACATGTTGGACTTTTGAATGATTACCATAAAGTTCTACCAGATCTGAAAGATTCAGATATAATTGGTTCCCCTTATGCCATTTTAGAATACACTCCCAATCCATTGGTTTCTTCAAGTCTCGCAAATATAAAGGTGCTTAAGAAACAATTAGAAGAGGATGGGAAAAAATTAATCTTAGATTTCGTACCTAATCATGTGGCGCTTGATTCTGTTTATATAGATTCCCATCCCGATTTATTTCTCCAAAAAAAAACCAATGAAGTTTGTCATAATTCCTTTAGACATCCCAATGGAAGGATTTACTTCCATGGAAGGGATCCTTATTTTGATGGATGGACAGATACTGTTCAATGGGACTTTTCTCATCCTGATGTCAAGAAATTTCATACTGAAATACTAATGGAAATTGCAAATGTATGTCATGGTGTTCGTTGTGATATGGCTATGCTACCTGTAGCTGAAATATTTCAGAGAACTCATGGTATCACAGGACAAGAATACTGGAAATCTATGATCTCTGATATTAAAAATAAATACCCTGACTTCATTTTCATTGGAGAAGTATATTGGAATATGGAATATCAGCTCCAACAGTTGGGCTTTGATTATACCTATGATAAGGAGTTGTACGATAGGCTTAAAAATAAATCGGGTCAAGAGATTTCCATGCATTTACATGCTGATATAAACTATCAAAATAAAAGTGTTCGCTTTTTGGAAAATCATGATGAAGAAAGAGCCGCCCATACTTTTGGGGACAAATCAATTCACATGATGAGCCTGTTGAATTTTTTACCGGGGGCTATTCTTACCTATGAGGGACAAAGTGTTGGGTTGACCCATAAGCTCCCCGTTCAATTGGGAAGGGTTCCTGAAGAGCCTTTAAAATCAGGTTTTTCTTTTTTCTACCAGAGGGCAAATTTGAGACTGATGATAAGAAAAAAGCATGAAGTAAAATTGTCTTACGGTTATTTTGAATGTTATGAAGAAAGCAATTACGATCCTTCAATTTCTAGAATTTTGTACTACCTAACTGAAAAACAAATCGGAATGGCAAAGGTTAAAATTTATAATTTAGAAATATTAATTTTTAATCCCGAAGATAGAGAAATCTCAGGTTGGTTAAAGTTTGATAAAACAACCAGAGATTTTTTAGATAGTTTATTCTATGATTCAATTGAAATTGAAGATATTATTACAGATAAATACTACCGAAAAACTAAAAAAGAGCTTCTTGATTCGGGCATATTTATAAAGCTAGCTCCCAAAGAAGCTCATTGGTTTGTAACCGATTCTGATCTTTTAAAAGAAATGAACGCTCTGACCTAATCGTCAGAGTACAATTTCAATCTCAATTTTTACTTTATCACTGATTGGCACGAATAAAAGTGCCGGTCTATCCACTGAAAATTCAGTAAGTAAAATCTCAAAACTACCCTTGACCAAAATATTAGCTTCCTTGCTTAATTTAGCTAAAAAATTAACAGATTTAGTCTTGCCTTTAATGTTCAAATCCCCTGTTATTTTATAGTTCAAATCCTTATCTGCCTGCGTACTTGATACAGAAAAAATTATTTCCTTAGTGTCAGGATAACCTAAAACTTCCAACATATGGGAATCTCTATTAGAGTCTCCTGTTTTCATATTTAGAAGATTACATTTAACTGTAAAAGGAGATAAAATAGTAGGAATTTCCTTATTTCCGGTTATTTTTAATGACTCTAATTTGGGCTCATTACAAACACCCACAACATTTTTCCAAGGGTGTGTTACATAAAATTTTATACTTATAGATTTTATCCCTTCCAATGCTTTATTGTCTTGTGAAAATAAATTTCCACTGAATAGTAATAATAAAAGTATCACAAAATAAAAATTTTTCAATGTTAATTCCTTTTTTTAAAAATAAAAACTGGCTATAGAGATAGTGAATGCTGAAAATCCCAACCAACCCACATTTCTCATATTTTCTAAATCCTGGGCTGTTCCATGTTCTAATTTTTGACCTAGACTTGGTAAAGCGAGCATTGCGGGTAAGTGAACAAATATCATAGCCTTGTGAGTAAATATTGTACTCCATCCCTCTGTTCGTGTATCATCAATTTTTCCCGGAGCCATAAATGCAAAATAGGCAGAAGCTGAATAAAGTCCAACCGTAAGATAGGCTAATTTTCCATGCTCACTTGTTCCCTCTTCATGATAATTTTTTGTAATAGTGTAGAGTAAGAGTTTATCATTTGAAGGCTCGATTAAATAAGAAGTTAAGATTTGCGAGGGAAGTGTATCTCTCAATTTATAAAAAAACTTATCTTCATTGTACTTAGCTTCCCCTGCTAAGTTTGTAGCCAGCCAGCTTCCCCATGCCGCAAGCCCGAGTCCCTGATGCCAATTCAAATAAGTTCTTCGGGAATTTAAACTTTCTCTATTTTGAGGCGTTGGCTCCGCATTTAAAATAGAATTAGTCACTAAATTTAAAAAAACATAAACCGAAATCCAAAAAATATTTTTTAGGCTCTTCATTGTCTCTCCTTATCAGTAAGTAAAAAATATATTCTCGCAAAAACTAGTGAAATATGAAGTTTCTTATAAAAAAATTTTAACTACTTATACATAGATAGTTATATCCAAAAAGAATTGATATTTGCCAAAGCCACTTATTGTAAATTTCCTGTAAATCGTATTTAAGATTTATTAATAGAATGCAATTATTTGACTTTATCCAACTAAACTTATTGACTTAGATTAAAAGAGAAAAATAATTTTATGATTGAACCCTATTTGGAGATCCTATATGACATTTCCAGGAATTGAAGAACCTGCAGTCTGCATGCCCGATAATTGCTTTTGTGAAATAATTCACGAAGATTCAATTAAACAACCCATGAATACTTATTCTTCGTTTGTATTTATTTTATTTGCAATTTTTATATTAATAAAATTTATCAATAGAAAAGATACATCAAATAATTTTCCATTCTATAATTCTATAGCCTATCCGATTATCTATATTTTATCATTGATAATCATAGGGTTCGGAAGTATGTACTACCACTCGGCATTGAATTTTTGGGGACAATTTGCTGATGTTTCAGGAATGAATTTATTAGCCAGCTTCCTCTTAGTTTATCATCTCAAAAGAAAAAAAATAATTTCTAATTTTACCATATATTTTATTTTTATAAATTCAGTATTATCTTACTTTTTATTTACTTATCCATTTTTAAGAAGATATTTATTTGGTATTGTTTTAATTTTATCCCTAATTCCTCTCTATATTCCCTCTTTAAAAACAAATTTTATTTTTAAACTAAAGTATAGAAAGCCAACACTACCACAGGGATTTTTGTTAAACAATATTGAAAAAGAAACTGAAATACCAATGTTATCAACAAGTAATACAAACTATAATTTTTTTTGGATAGCCTTATTCACTCAGGTAATTGCTTTTATCTTTTGGACTTTGGATATTACAAAGATTGTATGCGAAAAAAACTCCATACTACAGGGGCATAGTATCTGGCATATCTTGAGCGGTGTTGCCTCGTACTATTTGTATTTATTTTATGAATCAGAAAGAATAAATTTGGATGTGTAAGGAAAGATATTATATTTTAGAATTTGAAAGCTATTAATTAAAACTCTCCTGTTATTGAAGCTCAAATAACAGGGAGATTTCTTTTAATTTTTTACTACTTGGAAGATTTTGCCAAAACTCCAGTGTTACTAGACTTTTTGAAGAATTCGCTTCCCTCTTTTTCAAGATATTCATCATAAGTTCCATGGTAATCAGTTACACCATCGGGAGTTACTTCAATAATTCTTGTAGCAAGACTTGATACAAACTCTCTATCATGAGATACAAAAATGACTGTTCCTTCATAAATACTCAATGCATAGTTCAAAGACTCAATTGATTCTAAGTCTAAGTGATTGGTAGGCTCATCTAGAGCTAAAACATTGTCCTCAGCCATAATCATCTTAGCGATAATTAATCTAGACTTCTCTCCCCCGGATAGTACCGAGGTAGTTTTCAAAGCCATATCCCCACTAAATAGCATTCTTCCCAATAACCCTCGTATTACAGTTTTATCTGTATCGGGAGGTGCATACTGATATAACCAATCTACTAAAGTTGGCTTATCTTCCATGATTCCCTCTTTGTGATCTTGCGGAAAAAAGGATGCTATCACACTCATGCCCCATTCCACTGAACCTGCATCGGGTTCTAGGCTTTTCATAAGTGACTTAATGAGAGTTGTCTTCCCTACCCCATTCGTTCCAATGATGGCTACTTTTTCACCTTTGTTTATGGAAAGGGTTATATTTTCAAAAACTTTCAAACTACCATAAGACTTAGAAATATTTTTTGCGATAATTACATCTTTACCAAGTGGTTTTGCCATCTTAAAACGAATATAAGGTGATACACGAGAAGAAGGCTTAACCTCAACTGATTGTGTTTTTAATTTTTCAATCAGCTTCTGGCGGGATGTTGCCTGTTTTGCTTTACTGGCATTGGCACTAAAACGATTCACAAAATCCTGAAGACCCGAAATCTTATCCTTCATTCGTTTGTTGTCATTAATCATCTGCTCTCTAGCCATTGTAGAGGCAGTCATATAATCATCATAGTTCCCTGGATATATTTTAATAACATTATAATCTAAATCTGCGATATCAGTAGCAATGGAATTAATAAAATGCCTATCATGGGATATAACTATCAATACACCCGTATAGTTAAATAAGAAGTTTTCTAACCAATTGATAGTTTTGATATCGAGGTTGTTGGTAGGTTCATCTAAGAGTAAAATTTCAGGTTTTTGGTAAAGCACCTGTGCAAGTAGTACACGGAGTTTAAACCCACCCGTTATCACACCCATACTCTCCGAATGAAGATTAGAGGGAATACCCAGACCCTCTAAGAGCTCTCCTGCATAACTCTCAGCTTCGTATCCACCATAGTCAGCAAACTTCTCTTCTATTTCACTGGCCTTGATTCCATCTTCTTCACTCATCTCTGGAAGGGCATAGAGCCTATCTCTTTCAATTGTGAGCTCCCAAAGTTCGGTATGTCCTCGAAGAACAGTATTCATGATAGTTTCGTTTTCATACTCGTAATGATCCTGCTTTAGATAGCCCAGTCTCATCCCCTTATCAATGGAAACATTCCCGGAGGTTGCCTGATCCAATCCAGCTAAGATTTTAAGAAATGTAGATTTCCCGGAGCCATTTGCCCCAATAAGCCCATAGCGGCTTCCTGCTTTAAATTTGATGCTAACATCTTCAAAAAGGGTTTTTTTACCATATCTAACGGTAAGTCCAGAGACACTGATCATGAGAAGTTCCTATATTAATACTTATAATTTCCATTTTTCTATTTGCCCGTATATAGCCAAGCGAATTAGGTTGAAAATGATTCGGCAAAGTTGGGTCCAAAAATAAATTTTAAAAGACATTTTTTTGAAGTAACGATGTTTTTTTGAATGACCGAAGGTTAATATATGAAAATATTCTGTCCCATTATCTTTTTCGCACTTCTCGCAGTAAATTCGCTATTATCTAAAGAATCTTTGGTAACCGGAAATTTAATTGGTTCAGGACAGTATTTAGAAACAGAAGAAGGTATCACTTATACTTTAAAACATTCCGAATTAGCCAAGGAATTGATGGATTTAACTGGAAAAAAAGTTCGAATGCTCTGCGAGATTCAAGAGGACTCCTGCATTCCCCAAAGATATGAGGTTGCCCCGTTTTTGCATGATAAAAACTTGAGCAAATGGACGCTCAAACCCATCCCCAAATATGTTTATCGTAACCTCACTTCCTTTAATCCAACAGTTACTCCGGATGGAAATGTCTTATTTTGGACGGTTTTAATAGAAAATGGTATGAATACCACCCAAAAAATTTGGTACTCAGAATTAGATAAATACGGTCTTTGGAAAAAAGGGAGTCAGATGGAAGCTCCCCTCAATAACAAAGCCCCCTCCGCTGTGATTGCGGCGATGCCGGGAGGAAATGAACTATTTGTCTTTGGAACCTATGGCGATCAAGAATTGTTCAATGAGATGCGTCGTAAAATGGAGCAAGAAAAAATCGAGCTCCTAAAAACTTCCCGAACACCGAGGGAGTTTGAAGTGAAGTACACTGAGCTCAAGGATAACTACCGTAAGGAGTTGGAAAAATTACAAAATAAAGTTCCCCTCTACAAAAGTTACAAACAGGACAAGGGATGGTCCTCTCCCGAACCCATTAATTTTCCTGATTTTTATAATTTATACCGCAGCGATGACAATGGAAATTTGCAAGTTTTTGGAGGCTCCTCTTTATCTTCAAGTGGTAGGGTACTTATTTACTCTTCCAAGCACAAAGATAGTGTAGGAAAACTAGATCTCTATGTTTCTATGATGGATGAGAACGGATCTTTTCCTTTAGGAAAGAGTCTCGGAAAAACAATCAATACCGAACATGAAGAAATGGCTCCCTTTTTAGCAAGTGATGATAGGACTCTTTATTTTTCAAGTAACGGACACAGTGGTCTTACAGTTTATGTAACACAGAGACTCGGAGAAGGATGGTCTAATTGGACTCCCCCACAGGAAATCTCTAAAAATCTAAAAGGGGTAAACTTTTTCTCAATTCCTGCATCGGGTAACTGGGCATTTATAAGTCGTCAGGGTCATCTATACATGACCTTTCTTCCACAGGAAGTAAAACCTCAGCCAGTAATACTTGTTAAGGGTCGGGTTATTAATAACAAAGGCGAGCCATTGGGTGCTGATATTACTTATGAATCCTTAACTACCAGAGAAAAAAAAGGTACTACTATGTCTGACCCCAAAACAGGTACTTTTTCAATTGTACTACCATTTGGTGAAAATTATGGATTCTTTGCTCAAAAGTCTGATCATATTCCCGTTACCAAACATGCAGATTTAAGGAATGTGGATAATACCTACAAAGAAGTAGAAGTTGAAATTGTATTACCTAAAATTGAAGTTGGGGGAGAGATAGTTATCAATAATCTTTTTTTTGAATCCAACAAAGCAGAGATTAAAAAAGACTCGGAAGCAGAATTAGATAGACTAGCAAAAATCATGCAATCTAATCCTGAAATACAAGTCTTGATTGAGGGTCATACAGATAATTTAGGTGGAATGGACAATAACCTTGTATTATCACAAGCTAGGGCAAATTCCGTTGCACTCTATCTCATTCAAAATCATAATATTGATCCTATAAGACTCAAAGCACTTGGTATAGGTGAATCGAATCCTCTATACCCCAATGATTCCAATGAAAATCGTTCTAAAAACAGAAGGGTTGTTTTTAAAATTATGAAAAAAGGGTACGCTCAATCTAATTAAAATTCACTTAGAAAATCTTTGAATGATGATTATTTTTTCAAAGATTTTCTCTGTTGCATAGCTTTATTGCTATTGACCGATTCTTCTTAACAAAAAAACTGAAATCATGAAGGCATTTCTTGTTCTGGAGAACGGAGATGTGTATGAAGGGGAATCTTTCGGGTATGAATCCGAAGAGGTTGGTGAAATCGTCTTTAACACATCTATGGCGGGTTATCAGGAAATTCTCACTGACCCCTCTTATAAAAAGCAAATTGTAACACTTACCTATCCCATGATAGGGAACTATGGAATAAATCCAGATGACATGGAATCGGATAAGATTCAGGCGAGCGGTTTAATTGTGAAGGAATATGTTTCCCTTCCCTCTAATTTTAGATCTAAGGAATCTCTCTCTGATTTTTTAATTCGCTACAAAATTCCTGCTATCACTGGAATAGATACACGAAAGCTAACGCGATTTATTCGAAGTAATGGATCCCCCAATGGTGGACTATTTGTAGCAAATAATTATTCGAGTAGTTTTTTAGACAAAGTAAAATCTTTTTCTGGTATTACAGGAATGGATTTGGCAAAGGAAGTCTCCACAAAAACGTCATACGAATTTGGCGAAAAAGTCGGTAAGCAATTTTCAGTTGCTGTATATGACTATGGGGTAAAGACAAATATCTTACGAAAGCTCAATGAAGCCGGCTTTAGCGTGAAAGTTTTTCCAGCTACAACTCCTGTGGAAACAATTTTTCAGGAAAATTTTTCTGCTTATTTTTTATCAAATGGTCCTGGAGATCCCGAGCCTTTAGATTATGCCATAGAAAATGCCAAAAAGATTATAGAGAAGAAACTACCCCTATTTGGAATCTGTTTGGGGCATCAGATTATTGGACTTGCTACTGGAAAAAAAACCACCAAATTAAAGTTTGGACACCGAGGCGGAAATCAACCGGTGATCAATCTAAAAACCAGAAAGGTAGAAATAACCTCTCAGAATCATGGTTTTGCAGTAGTGGAAGGAGAAACAATCTCTAATGAGACTACACATTTGAACTTGAATGACAACACAAATGAGGGTTTGGGTTCGAGTAATGCTCCTCTAATGAGTGTTCAGTATCATCCTGAAAGTTCTCCGGGTCCCCATGATGCAGAGTATTTATTCACAGATTTTTTCAATATGGTAAAAAAATATTCAGAAACAAAATAATTATTTTCAAATAGGATATTGAGATTATATCTATATAACAAATATTAAAAAAAAATAGGAGTTAACTATGAAGGAAGAGCCAGAAAATTTTTGGGGAATGCCCATTGGAAAAGAGACAAGTATAGACGCTCTTGTGAGAGACCTATGGGATCCATATACGGATGAAATTTTTCCTCCAAAAAACTTTATTGGTATTGGATGGGGAGTGAATTTACACGCAATCGCAAAAAAACTGAACATTTTATAGCCTAGAGGTTTTTAAGCCCGGTTTTAATTTTTCCGGGTTTTTGTGTTTTTATCTTTTTTTATTGTAAAAATTATTACTTTCTTTCGGCTTTAGGCTTAACTCTATTGTCGTGCAATACATCTAACTTAGACTCTAATGCACATTTGGGATAAATCCCTGGAAGTAACTTCATTCCTACATACCCCATGGCCTCTTTTTCGGATACGATACATATATCCCAACCCGTTTCTACAAATTTACACTTATACTCTTTATTTTTACATAGTATCTGTGCTGGCTCAGTTCTAGGATATGCCCAGGCTGAATCTTTAAAGAGGCACATATTTTCAATCTCAGCAATTTTTCTAACTTTTTTTACTACTCCGTCATACTGTTTAAAACTATCTATCATGATATCACCGATCTGCTTTTTGAAATACCCCTTTTCGGTATTATAGGCAAAGCTTAAAATTAGTAGTTCATTTGCATTGTCATATCCTGCAAATCGCTTACTCAATACCTGTATAAATTTTGAAATCTTAATTGCATCGGTGATGGAATCAATTAATTTTCTATATTCTTTTTCATCTATTTTTTCAGTTTGCATCTCCTCAAAATTTCTGTATAATTCCAAGTCTTTGAGATAACCCTTGCCAGGGTCTATAGAGCCGGGTTCAATCATTACAGGATGATCAGATTCAATGTGAAGTGCATCTAAATTGACCTCGGATAGAGCGGTACGTACAATTATGGAAATACCTAATTTTTCTATTAAATTAGAGCTTACCTTACATATTTTAGCAATTTGCTCTCCATTTGCATCTCCCTCATTCCAGTAATTTGTATCTACAAGACACAAATCAGAAAACATTCCTGCTAAAAAAGTGTACCTCTGTAAATTTTTCAAACTCGTATCACACTGAAGCATAGTCCCCAAACATAATAATCCATTCCCCATTATATAATTAAAGAATGCTCTTTTTTCTGAGAAAAGCTTGAATAAATAGAGAGTTATTTTAGGAGTATAAAAAGAATTTTCGATTATTGCTTTATAATTTCCACCACCGTTTGGACTTTTACTATACAAGTGATTTATAAAAGTATTTTTCTGTGATACAATATCCTGTGCTTCTTTTGCGATTCTGACTGCTAGTTTCTCAACCAATTGAGGAGTAATATTTGCCTTAAGGATGGAAATATATCTTCCCTCCATATTACTTATTTTTCTTATTATACCTTCATTTAATGATACCCCCTCCTTAACTAACATTACCCCAGCTATATCTAAGATGGGCTCTTTGAGTTGAATAATTCCGTAGAGGTCATTACGATATACAAAATCATAAAACTCATCCCCAGTACTGAATTGGATATCTTCCCTACCTATAATCATTTTTAATTTGGTTCGTAAAAAGCTAAGTTTTCAGGTCCTTCATGTATTACAATCTGTTTTACTTTACCCCCCGTCCTTTCCACTTCCTCTTTTAAACCTTCAAAAAACCATCTTGCTACATTTTCAGATGTGGGATTGATTTTTTGAAAATCGGGGTGGTCATTTATTAGAATATGATCTATTGACTTCACAAGATCATTCAAACGATTTCGGGCGGATAAAAAGTCATAACTAATCCCATCTTTTCCTATATTTTTGGTGGAGGATAAAAGCACTTCCACCTTCCAGGAATGTCCGTGAATAGGTTCGTCACTCCCATCAGGAAAATAATCATACAAATAATGGGCTGATTCGAATCGTCCCTCAATTCGAATGTAAAAGGTGCCATCCAATTGGTTAAACATAATTCCTATCCTTTGATACAAAGTTTTTTACGTAATCTTTTTTTCTAATTGGAATACTAGAATACTCTAAAAAACCGTTGCTAGAAAAATTATTCTCCGTACACAGTCTAATAGAGAGCAAAATATTAAAAGAGGTTATAAATATGCAAGCAACAGAACCAAAATTTTTCAAAGAAATGACAGTAGGGGAAGCCATGCAGGTTCATCCCGAAGCGGGACTGGTATTTTCAAGCTATCATTTAGGGGGTTGTTCACATTGTTCTATCAATGAAGTGGAAACAATTGAGCAAGTTTGCCAGGGTTATGGCGTAGAAGTAGAAGTCCTCGTTGACAGCTTAAATAATCTATTTTCCGATAACGAAGAATAATAATCAATCTCCGGGGTGAATAATGGCTAAAAAGAAAATAAATATTCCCCCTGGGGATAGAGAAATGATAATTCCTCCCATTGGAAACAAAGAACGTCGTAATCTCGAGCTACTTTTTAACTTAATTCGCTATCCTAATGGTCTCTCTTTTGAACACATAAAGAGATTAATGCCAGAACACTATAACAATGAGAACCTAGATTCAGACCAAAGAAAACTGAGAAGGGATATTGACACTCTAGAATCCCAGGGTGTTGCCATAAAGTTCTACTCTGACAACTATTGCGGGGAAAGGAATATTTATAAAATTATAAACAGTCCCCTCAATCGAGAAATTATTTTTTCCAAAGATGAGTTACTGACTCTTTCAGTCATAATCGCGAAAGAAATGGAGATCAGCTACTCTGAAGATCTTCTTATTGCCTGCCAAAAAATATTCCAGAAAAATTTGGATATCTTTCCTAAATTTGCGAAATCCTCTCAAGTGAATGAAAAAGAGATTGGTAATGAAAAAGAAAGCATAGAAAAAAATTTATTTCACACACTTCTTCAGGTTGTAAAAGATCGAAAGCCAATTAAGATTCTCTATTTTAAAGATTTTCCTGAAGTAGCAAGTGAGCGTAATATAGACCCACTTTTAATTCTTAAGAGAAATTCTCTTGATTTTTATTTGATAGGGTATGACAGAGATAAGCGTGAAATCAGAAGATATATAATTCCTAAAATTTTACGTATTACAATTTTAGAGGGTGATTTAATTAAAAAATCGGAAACCATCAAAGAGGAAGATTTAAACTATCATCCCTTGGCTTTTAAAATTCATGAGCCCAAAAGTCTTACCTTCAAATGTGATACAAATTTAATATGGAAATTTATTAATTTTCTCTATCCTCATCCTTATACAAAAAATAGTAATAAAATCTCAATCATTACAACAAATATTTCCGCACTCTATCCCTTTTATATTAAAGATTCAGATTGTATTTTGAATACAGACTCGGACGAATTTATTTTAGGACTTAAAAAATATATCAATGACTTACAAACTTCTTATAATGCAATTAAGTAAAACAATTCTTTTGGATAAACAATAAAATCTATGGATTTACGACTAAATATTATCTCTTTAATTGGTGTATATGTCTTCTGTTTTCTGGCATGGACACTTTCGAGTGACAAAAAAAATATTCCATGGAATACAATAAAATGGGGACTGGGAACTCAATTCTTTCTTAGTTTTTTATTTTTATCCTTTCCCTTCTTTTTTTCAATATTCTCCCATTTAGTCTCTTTTTTCAGTTATTTTTATACAATTCCATTTGGCTATGGATCTATCAAAGATTTCTCTTCATTGGATATTCTTTTTTCTATCTACAAGGATATTGGAAGTTTTCATTCTTTTGTTAGCCTTCTATTTATTGGAACACTATTTCTGGGATTCAGTTACACTAAAATTTATAAAAAAATAATAACTCTCCTGAATATTTTATTTGAAAAATCCTACGTGATCTCAGGAAAAGAAGCTTTTATCACAATATTAAGCCCCTTATTTGGGATTGAATCTTTATTCATAGGTGGCATGGTAAATAAGCTCAGTCCTTCTAAATTATTTACCATAGTTAATGTATTACTATCTTCCTCTTCTACCCTATTAATTATAATTCACTCTGATACTATGGGAAATATTATTCCCAATATCAAAGGGCATTTATTTTTTGCTTCACTGCTTTCTGTTTTTTCAGCAATAATAGTGTCTAAAATTATTTTCCCCTATAACCAATCAAAGGAGTCTGTTGATTCAAAAAGCACAGATACAAATTTAACTTTAGATACTTTTTGGAAAGGAAGTATTACGGTATCTAAGTTTTTAGGGGGTGCAATGCTAGGGGGATTCATTCTAATTTGTATAACAAATTTGATAGATGGAACATTTCAGATTTTGGGATCATTTAGAGAGATTAAAGTTGGTCAAAATGATTTATGGTACATTGCCCTCATAAAATACATTAAAATTGGAGTTTCTGAGGTTTTTGTAAAACTTAGCCTTAAAAACTTAATTGCTATTCTTCTATTTCCCCTATGTTTTTTATCGGGTGTGTCTCTAGAAATGATAGAGCTATGGAGGGTATCCCTACTCTATAGTACAAATATATTAGGCGGGGCAATGCGTTTTTCCGATTCAATCCCCATATTTAAAGAAAATACATACAGTGATAGATCCATCCTACTTTCTATTTATCTAATCAATGGCTCTTTTTCTATTGGAGCCATAGGTATGGTATTTGGTGGGTTTTTTATGTTATTAGAGGAAAAACCTAAGCAATTTTCCGTATTACTCTTCAAAATGTTTCCTGCAGGAATTTTGTCTCAGTTTATTACAATTGCAGTTGTAGGCGTGTTTGATTTTGGAAATCCACTATTATTTGGAAGGTTATAAAAAGGATCAGAATCCAAAAATAAGTCTAATATAACTTTTAGATTATAACGATTAGTTTAGGGTAACCCGAAACAGTTGGGTAAATTTATATTAAGTTGACTCTATTGACATGCTGAACACATTAGGATTGTATACTGAAACCCAAAAAACTATGAACTCTAACGAGGAATTACTCTTTAAATTCTATACAGCTTTTCAAACTAGAGATAAAAAATCTATGTTAGAATGCTATCATGATGAGGTAGAATTTCGTGATCCTGTGTATGGTATTGTGAAAGGTGTTGCAGCAAAAGCCATGTGGCTTATGATTCTAGAGAGAGGCAATGAACTCAAGATTGAGTTTAGAAATGTCACTGCAAATGAAAATGAAGGAAGGGTTGATTGGACAGCCTTTTATACATACTCAAAAACCGATAGACAGATAGTCAATAGGATACATGCAACTTTCAAATTCAAAGATGGAAAGATTTTTTTTCATAGGGACAGATACTCTGTATGGCGTTGGGCCGGAATGGCTTTAGGTCTGACAGGTTACTTATTAGGATTTACCCCATTTATTCAAAATCAAATTAAATCTGATGCAGTTACCAGTCTGAGAATGTATATCAAAAGAAAAAGGATGGCTGGATAGCTTATCCTTTTTTCAAAATAGCAAACAAGGTATTGTTCAAAAAAAGAGTCTTAAAACTCAATTGATAAATAATTTTAGTAAGTTTATAAAAACCAATTTTACCCATTTTCCCTAAATTCCCAGAACCACCCGAAACCGATACTATCGGGTATAAAATATGATACTCCGGACTTTGAAAACCTGTATCCAATGCTAATTTATTTAGTGTCTTACGGGAATAGTCATTGATATGGTCTTTGGCTTCTAAATAGTGAATACCTTCTCTCATACCACTTTTTAAAACTTTTAGCTTAGCTTTGACGAGCTGTACAGGAAAATTGGGTGTTTGGATAAAAAGAATTCCACCCGGCTTGAGAAGACTATGGAGATAATTCATGAGTGATTGTGGTTTTGGAATGTGTTCAATAACGTCCCAGAGAGTGATTACATCGATGGAAGCAGGTGAAATTCCACTTTCCTGAACCATTCCTGCATGAACGTTTGTGAGATTATTTTTTGTTTTGGCATAATCGACAGCACTCTTAGACATCTCATAGCCCAGAGCCTCCCAGGAAGGTTTATCTTTATTGACAGTTTTTACAAAGTACCCTAAGCCACACCCTACATCCAAGATTTTACCCGAAGGATTTGTCAGAAATTGATCTATAAATTCATGATAAACCTTGCGATGTGCATTGTCCCACCACTCTAGATCATAGGCTTCTTCTGAATTTTCACCCCAATAACCGTCATAGTGTTCTTCCTGCTCATAGGAAGAAAAAACATGGGTACATGTTTTACATTGTAAAATAGGAATGTCTAATTCTGTGAAAACAACTGAATTCTCCAGACTTCCGCAGAGATAACATTTTGAGTTCAATACTTTTCCTTTTCAAAGGAATAAAATGCATCCCAAATCCCCCAGAATCGTCCCCCCTCGATTGCATCAGGAACCAATTTAATATTTATCCTACCATCTTCTAGGTCAGCTCTATCCAAATCGATTCGGATGGGATTCTCTTGGATTTTATTCGGATTGAACTCTATTGTACGTCGATTTCTATTTTTAACATATACTTGGAGGGTTCTTACCGGATATTTTTTATTGGCTCGAGATTCATAAGTAGTAAAATCCAGGTAGAGATAGAGTTTGGATTTTAACTCTTTATCTGCTTCCAGATAGAAGGAAAGTCCCTCATTGGGAATGAAACGACACTCCCCGTCCTTAATGCCCCCTAAAGGATGATCTGGTTGCAAAAATAAGCCTTCAAACAGCGCCCAGCGCTTTAATTCGGGGTATCCAGCATAATCTTCGGGCTTAACTTCGATCCCCTGACTCCGATCCTCTATCATTTTAAATCTGGCAATTCTCTTGACCTCATCCTGAGCCAAAAGACCGAAAGAAAAGAGAAGGATAAATAATGGAATGACTTTACTCATAATTCTATGAATATAGGATTGGCAATATCCTTCAATCGGAAAAGTTTTTATACTATCAAAAAGGTGACACTTGCAAATTTTTTCTAACTTGAATGATATCGGTTCTCACTTCCAGGATGGCTCTGTAGTGACTCTCGGGAATTTTGATGGCATACATATTGCCCATCGTAGCTTACTCCAAAAGCTACACGAATCCTCTATGGAATACAAACTCCCCCCCGTAGTTGTAACCTACTACCCTAATCCAACAATAGTATTGGGTAAAAACAGAGACCTAAAATATATCTATCTAGAAGAAAAGAAATTTGCAATCATGGAGAATTTAGGAATAAAAAATGTATTGGTAATACCATTTACACTAGAACTTTCTGAAATATCAGCATACGAATATATCAAACAAATTTTACATGGTGTATTACATGCTAAACATATAATTTTGGGATACAACCATTTTTTTGGTAAAAATCGGGAAGGCGACTTTGACTTTTTATCTAAATACTCTAAAGAATTTAATTATACCGTAAGCAAACTAGATCCAGTTTTTATAGGAGAGGTAAAGGTTTCTAGTAGTTTTTTACGAAGTCTTTTGCAAGAGGGAAATGTGGAAAAGGCCAAAGAAATATTAGTATCACCATTTTCTCTACGCGGTGAAGTTATTCATGGGGAAAAAAGGGGTAGAACCATAGGATTTCCCACAGCAAATCTAAAAGTGGATGAAAATCAATTGATTCCCGGGAATGGGGTTTATGCCGGTTATATTATTCATAATAATATAACCTATAAAGCAATGACTAATATAGGAATTAAACCTACATTTACCGAGCTAAATAGAACCATTGAAGTTAATATCTTAAATTTTAGTGATGATCTTTATGGAAAAAAGATAGAATTTGTATTCTTAAAGAAAATACGAGATGAAAAGAAATTCAATGGAATTTCGGAACTTAAAGCACAGCTAGAAATAGACAGAATCACAACTGAAGGAATTGAGATTTAAAAATCATAAAATATAGATTAAATCAGAAAGGAAAGTATAGATATGAGTATCACAAATCCAAAAGTAGATCTCTATTTAAAAGAAGGATGCGGTCGGTGTCCGTTAGGTAATACGCCCAAGTGCAAAGTAAATTTTTGGACTAAAGAACTAAAAAAACTTAGAAAAATTATTTTGGAAACTGGTCTCTCAGAAGAAATAAAATGGAGCATGCCCTGTTATACAATTGATTCGAAAAATATTCTCATACTCAGTGCATTCAATGATTCCTGTAATATAAATTTTTTCAAAGGAGCTCTCTTAAAAGATCCGGGTAATATCCTCGAAAAGCCCGGGGAAAATTCCCAATCAGCAAGGTATTTACGTATTACAGATGTATCTCAGATAAAGGAATTACAACCAATTATAAAATCTTATATAACCGAAGCCATTGAACTCGAACGCTCTGGAGCAAAAGTAGAATTCAAAAAAAATCCTGAACCCATCCCCGAAGAACTCCTAGTAAAATTTGAAGAAAACCCGGACTTACATACTGCATTTCTAGCCCTAACTCCGGGGAGACAGAGAGGATATATTCTTTTTTTCTCAGCACCTAAGCAATCAAAAACTCGTGAATCAAGAATTGAAAAGTGTACTCCACAAATTCTGAATGGAAAGGGAATTAATGACTGAAATAGGTAAAATTAATAATATAGGTATTTAATTAGGTATTTTGATTGCTTCAAATGGGAGGGAGAGTAGTATTTTACTAATTCTCTAAAATAATGAAAACACTCTTACAATTAAAAAACGACCTCAAGAGCATACCCCTTGCCACTTCTTGGTATCTTTCTTCTCTCGATGAATTCAAGGGAAAACAAGAACTGTACTACAAACAATCTCCCCAAAAGCTAAACCACTTAAAACAGCATGCTTTGATTGAGAGTTCCATTTCTTCCAATCGTATGGAAGGAGTGAATGTGGAAAACTCCCGAATTGAAACTGTTGTATTTGGAAAAGCCGTACTTCGCGATAGAGATGAAGAGGAAGTTCGCTCTTATCAGAAAGCACTCCGCTGGATTCATGAGTCTCATGGAAAGATAGATATTAGCATAGAAACAATTTTAAAACTTCATAAGATCAGCAAAGGTGATATTTGGGATGCAGGTCAATTCAAGGACAAACAGGTTGATATTACTGAAATACTTCCAAATGGTAAAACTAAAATTCGATTCAAGCCTCCAAGTCCCAAACAAAGTACTCTCTATTTGATAGATGCGATTGATTTGTGGAATGAACAAATAAGAGAAAAAAAAATTCCACCAATGATCTTACTCATAGCTTTTAATTTTGATTTCTTATCAATTCATCCTTTTCGTGATGGAAATGGTAGGGTTTCTAGATTATTGCTCATTCTTCAACTTTATAAACTGGGAATTGAAATTGGAAAGTTTATTAGTATAGAACGTATTATAGAAGAAAATAAGGAAAGGTACTACGAAACTCTTGAAGAAAGTTCTCGAATGTGGCATGAAGGAAAAAATGATATATGGCCTTATGCTAACTACCTACTTTTTGTATTTAAAGAAGCATATAGGCAATTAGAAAATAGGTTAGAAAGTATTCCAAATCCAAAAGGAAATAAGACAGATTTGATTATGGATTACATAGAAAATTCTGTGGGATCTTTTAGGATATCAGATATCAAGTATAATTTACCGGGAGTAAGTTTAGAATTAATTCGAAAGGTTTTAAAAACTCTACAAAAAGAAAATAAGGTGATTAGTTTGGGCAGAGGAAGAAACGCAGAGTGGGAGAAAGTTTAATAATTTTATCTCTGTAGAATAAAATTCCATTTCTGACTATTTCGGAATTTATCCCTAAATAGTCAGTATGAAAGAAAGGGACTTTTCTATACAAGAATCAATTAAAAACGATCTGAAATCAAAAATTGTATTGCTATCAGGACCCCGGCAGGTTGGAAAAACAACTCTTTCCAAAAATCTCATCACTCCCTATGAATATATCAATTTCGACACTAATATCATAGAATTTTTTCCCACTCAAAATTAGTTATATTTCTCTCCAATTTTGAAAACTCTACTCCAATGAGATAGATTTCTTTAATCTTATCTCCCTGTTTGTGATTTGTCCCTCTTTGAGGATAGGCTTGCCCATCACCAACCTGAGAAGATAAATACTTTTCGTAGTACTTTTTCTCCTTAATTTGATCAAGTGCCGATCCCATATTTGTAAGTTCTATTACTTTAAATTCAAATACAAATACTTTATTTTCCAGAATAACTACTAAGTCAGCCTGTCCCACATTGGTATGATCTTCTGGTCGCACGTCCAAACCAAGAGCCGCAAAGTAGCAGTAAAAGATTGATGCATAGTATGCTTCATATCCTGCTAATTGATTTTTGCGATACCAGTCATGGGGAATAGAAGCAAAAAAGGCAAAAAAGAGAGCTTTTAATTTGGAAAGTTCTCCTGATACCAGGATGGTGTATAATTCATATTCTTTATCTGCATTTCGATTATCTTTTGTGAGAAAATTTAATATAACCGCTGTAAGACTCAGCTTTATCTCCTGATTTGGGTAGGTAAGGATGTATTGCGTTCTAGCTAAGACTAGCCTTTTTTCTAAAATTGTGAGATAGCCCGTTTGGAAAAGTAGCACTTCCAATTTAATTTCATCTACATCAAAGGAGCCTAATTCTTCCTCACTGACAACGACCCGCTCTATATCAATAGGATTGTATTGATTTTTTTCAATAAGGTCTAAGAGAAAAGTTGGATTTCCTGTTTCAAACCAATAGTTTTTGAACTGTTTACTTTTTAGATAAAGTAGAATATCATATGGATTGTAAACCTTATCCCCTAAAAAATTATATCCATTGTACCACAATCTCAATTCATCCCGATTTACATCTTCCATTCTATCTTGAAATACAATTAGCTCTGATTCGGTATAACCGCAAATACTTGAATATTCGGGATTCAGTGTGATATCTTCAATATTATTGAGTCCACTGAAAAGATTGACTTTTGAAAACTTAGAAACTCCTGTTATAAATACAAACTTGATGTGGGCATCAGATATTTTAATGACAGAATAAAGATTTCTAAGAATATCTCTCATTTCTTTTGCCTTAGCAGATTCAGTGATATTATCCAGGATAGGTTTATCATATTCATCTACAAGTACTACAACTTTACTTAAATATTTTATTTCCAATTCCAAAATCAATTCTCGAAAGATGCCTCCAATAGATTCATTCTGGAGTTTAATTGATTCTTGTTTGGCTATCTCATTAAATATTTCACGAATGTATTGTTCTAAGGTAATAGGATTTTTATGAACTCCGCCTCCAAAGTCTATCTTGATCACAGGATGTTTTACAGACCAGTCCCAGTTCTTATCGAGAAAGAGTCCCTTAAAGAGATTTTGATTTCCCGAATAGGCTTCTTTTAGGGTATCAAGAAAAAGACTTTTTCCGAATCTTCGGGGGCGGGATAGAAAGTAATATGTTCCTGATTGAGTAAGTTTATGAAGAATTTCTGTTTTATCTATGTAATAGAAATCTTCTTCAATGATTCTGGAAAATGTCTGAATTCCATTGGGGAGCTTTTTCACTCTTTTAAGGTAGTTATACTCGGGAATTTTGTCAAGGAGAGTTGACTAAAGACAAATACAAACACTATCCATCAGAGGGTAAAAATACCCATAAATGAGGCCTACCTACATTGCAATGCACAGCCCTTCCCATAAAACTCAAAATTGACCAAGAGAAAAATAAAGTGTATCTAGCAATATGCCAGGCACCCTTAGAAATTTCTTGATCTTTCTCGAGTGCTAGAACCCGTAAATCCACACTGGCGATTGGATGAAAGATTCTTTGGATTTGGGGTTGTCTCGATGGCTCTTTATCTTGAAGAGTATCCAAGTTCTCTATCAGGTGAGCAATTTTACTTCGCTCTTCTTTTTTCAAGGACTGATCTCCAAAGAGTGTTGCTTTTTGGCTATATGATGGTAGAAAAAGAAGCCCTATAAACGACCACAAGGAAACAGAAGACGCCCAGACAAGTAAGAAGGATAGATAACTATGAGTGCTAAGAGAGATCCCTGTAATCAAGCAACCTCCGTAACCAATAGCGGCACCAAAAAGATTAAATAGAATGGCTCCTAAAATTCCCAATGAATGGCTATGCTTCTCTTTTAGAAATGCTCTGCGATTCAAAAGAAGTTGTATTTCATCAGGTGAAAAGTTCTCTATCCAATACTTTGGAATGATAGATTTTTTGGAGAGAAAGGGAATTCCGCCTGTAAATCCTATATCATAACTTTCCCATACTTCATACGATTGTACTACGTCTGAAGAATTAGACACTTTAAAATTTGATAGTAAATTTGCTATCTGAGCTTGAAAAAGAGCAAATAGAATCTGAACATAGAAAATAGTTATTAGTAGCGGAAGCAATACTTGAGAAAAATCCAAGGCTTTAAGCAAATTTAAAAAGACAAAAGCAATTAAAAAAAGGATACTCCCATGATAGAATACTCCTCGAATGTATGACGTAATAAAAGAAAATAATTTTTGTTTGGATCGTTCATACTTTTTGGGAAGTAGATAGCCTCCCACAAAATCAAAAGGCATTGAAATAAGAAAGTACATTCCTATAAAAGTTAAAATAGAATCTGTTAGGGATAGACTTTGCAAAGTCTCTGGTAATCTCTCTATTGATAATAAAATTGTAGTACTAAGTAGTACCCAGGTACCTACAGATAAAATCCCTATCCATAAACGTGATCGTGCATATGTCATCATAAGAACCCCATTCTATAAATATTTTTTACTTCCAGCCTTTGGTGTTTCCATCGAAAGATTGCCTGGAACACTTAAATCGGGTGAGTTTGATCCCACGTAATACTTCATTCTTTAGATGACCCTGTTCAAAAACCCGTCGTCTCCAACGGTTAAATGCCTTTCGTTCTAAAAAGTGTCGCATCAATTTTACAAACTCATTGGGACTAATATTGAATTGTAAACTGATAGCCTCAAAGGTAGAACGATCTTCCCAACCCATGCGAATGCATCTTTCAATGTCTGCTTCACTTAGAGTTGATATTTTTTCTTTCATAGATTTCGAAAGACTCAAGTTTAATCCTCTCCTTATCTTTTGACAAACTCATAGAGATACAACTCAAATATATCACCCGTCCCCAAAGTAATCTGTCCTAAATGATTTGTCAATCTTAGATAGACAAATCTGAATAAAGTATAGATATATTTTTTTTATATACTCCCAAAGGAAGGGATTTAGTTGGTATAGTCTAAGGTTTTTATATAAAAAGGGTTTCTTATATTACACAGATTTGTTGTGTCTTTTAGGTAATTAAAAATATTTTTTATTATAGTATATTTTACTTTATATATTTATAAATTAATTTTATTTATTTTTATATTATATTATTTTACAAATATAAATCTTTATAACATTTGAATTGATTCAAGTATATTTCCAATTAGTCATTATCTTCCAATCATTTAATTTAACTTTAGGATGATGATTCTCTCCTTTTATTTTTCTAAATAGATTTCTTTTATCCTTTAAAAAATATAAAATATTCTATTAGAGAAATTAAAAAAAAAGTTGAAGATTCTACTCTATTTTATTAAATTAAAGGTAGAATATATGAAAAAAAAGATTTCAATTTTATTTTTATTAGTATTCACAAACTGCTTTGTATATCCACCCTTAGTAATCCTTTATGATGATCTTAAGGGCAAGGAAGAAAGAGAGAAAAAAGAAGAAGACGATAAAAATTCCTGTCTGCTTTATATTCTAGTTAAAACAAATTGTATAAATTCTTTAGATCAAAGTTTATCGGAATATGATAAAAAAGAAAAATGTGGTTTAAATAATGATTTTTATATTAGTCCATGTACGGCACCTGTAAATTCTTTTTAGACAAACTATTCTATATTGGATTCAAAATAAATAAATTATGAAAGATTTAAACATAGTCTCTGAGTACTACAATCGGTTTAGTGATTACTTTGGGTATGTGTTTTATTTTGGGAAGAAGTTATCGATAAAATAACTGATCCGGAGAAGGAGCTTTACAATTTGGAGAACTCCCTTCTGTCTGCATGTTGATTCCTGATGAAGATTTATTTATATAATTCTATGTTCTCTCAGCTGATCTTCTGAAAGCCCGGTGATTAATTTAATTTTCTCTAAATTATCTCCAAATTCTTTCATTCTTCGGGCGGTTTCCAGTTTGGCTTCCAATTTACCTTCCAGTTTGGCTTCCAATTTACCTTCCAGTTTGCCCTCCAATTTACCTTCCAGTTTGCCTTCTAATTTGCCCTCTAGTTTGCCTTCTAGTTTGCCTTCTAATTTGCCTTCTAATTTGCCTTCTAATTTGCCCTCTAGTTTGCCTTCTAATTTGCCCTCTAGTTTACCTTCTTCCCTGATTTTATCCAATACATTCATATACTCTTCCTCAATCACTTGTGTGATT
>CANGZW010000002.1 GCA_947458405.1 Leptospiraceae bacterium | reverse complement strand
CAACTGGGAGGTCATCTAGGAAGAAAAAGTGATGGCTTTCCTGGAATTCTAGCAATTTCTAAAGGACTATATCAACTTTATTCTATCTCTATAGTTTGGAAATTGTTGAGTTATGGGTAAGGTAATGCTGTGCCATCTTTTCAAATGGCATGGAGAGCGGGGTCAATACGAAATCATTCTGTATATTCGGGGTCTCGATACACTGGCAGATTATTTGTAATTTAGGAATTTCTAAATATTTAAAATAATTAATTTGTATAGTGCCAGCACTCGACCACCGAACTTTTCTTTACTAAAATTAGAATTCTATATTTATTTTTGATTCCCTAATTTTAAAACATATTTAGCTAGTGCATTTATTTCTTCATCTAACATATAATCATACTTAGCCATACCCGGATATATCCCTTCTTTTAAGGTCTTAATAATTCCCTTATAGGACTTACCATTTTTCCATTTTTCAGCTGGAGATTTAAAATTTCTCGGTTTAGGATTTAAGTTAGGAGCAGCAGGTCCGTTTCCATCCCCTTTATCACCATGACAAGATGCACAAGTTAAATATAACTCTTCAGCATCAATTTTATTGATATTTACTTTATTTTGAGTGACTTTTGGGTTTTGTTCATTTTGATCCTCTAATGACGGGAAGAAAACTTGGCGAAACTCCCGAAGTTCTTTTCGCAGTTGGGCTACCTCATCCTTGAGGGCAGAATCATCTGATGCACAGGAGGTGAATATTCCAAAGACAAGCCCTAAGAATAGGGATATTTTTAGGATTCTAATAAATATTTCATAACTTTTCATCAAATTTCTCATTTTCCTCGAAATAATACTAATTTATGTTGGTAATCTGTAAATTAGATTTTTTAGTTTTATTTCCTAAAAAGATAAAGAGTGTGAAATTCAAACCAATCCCGTTGGCCTAAGGTCGCTCGAAACCACCAACACAGGAAAATTCTTTCTATACAAACTTCTCTCTATAGCACCCTTCGAGACCCTCAGGGAGCGGATTGGTCAGTTTTTCAAAATCCTAGTATAAAAAACATTACCGTAATACCATCCTTCGATAAACTCAGGATGACACAGGGGTTTGTATTTGCCTGACTCATAACAAAGACCAAAATGATCCTTACACCAAATTTTAAAAATCCAACCTAACATGCACTTTTCCCAAAAAAAATCCCCATCCCATATATTTTTCATACAAAACCTTCATTTCTGAGAACTATATAAATAGAGAACCTCAGGAGAAAAATCAATGATCCAACTTTATACTGCCCTACTTCATGCACACATCCCAGAACTCGAAGCAAAAAATGTATTGACCGAACTCGAAAATACCATTCACACTGAAGTGGAAAGAGAATTCTTAACTATGAATTTAACTACTATCACTCCCATTGTCCGAGAACAAGACGGAATTAGAAATGAAGTTCGTCGATTAAATGATAAGATTGATACAGTAGAAGAGCGTTTAACTGCAAAAATTGATGCTGTCGAAGAACGATTAACTGCAAAGATCGATTTCGTAGAAGCTAAGATGGATACCAAATTCCAATCTCATGATAAACTTCTCTGGACAATCATCGGCCTTCTCGTTACACTGTCTGGATTTGTGGTCACTAATTCTATTTTTATTTATCAAAAATTGAAATAGATCGAAATTGAAACCCCCTCAAAATTGTCTATTCCCTTAATATCTTGACATTCTTGTAATTTTTAGGATTTGTTAATCTATGTCCACTACCCTCTCAAAATCCGATTTTGATCTCTCCCAAATTATAAATGGAGTCACTATTATGGCACCCAGTCCCTTTGGATTTCACCAGGATATAATTTCCAACTTAGTGCTTTTAATTGGAAATCATGCAAAACTCAATAAGTCGGGTAAAATTTTGACTTCCCCCCTCGATGTCATCTTCGAAAAAGGATATAACGTAATACAACCTGATCTCATTTATATAAGAAAAGAAAATATGTCCATCTTTGATTCTAAAGGGTATATACATGGAGTCCCTGATCTTTTGATTGAAATTGTTTCAACAAGTTCTGTATCGCGGGACACAGTAGAAAAATATAAAATTTATGAAAAGTATGGAGTTAATGAATACTGGATTGTATTTCCTGAGTTAAAGGTAGTTGAGGTATTTGTTTTAAAAGATGGGAAATATTCTTTATTTTGTAGTACGGAAAATACAGAAGGAGTTTTAAGTTCGGTTATCTTGACTGATTTTAAAGTAAAAGTGGATGAAGTATTTGAGGGATAACTTTATTTTTTTCTTTAGTAAAGAACCTAGTAAATTATAAGCAAAGAAAAGCGTCGTTTCACCCTATTGGATGAGACCGAAAAAAGTGATGGAATTGGGAAATTTTTAACTTCTATTTTTTCTTGAAATTTCAATTTAGGGTTAATTACATAAATTCTTAATTGTCATTTTTTTGGTATATAAAATAGTTTCCTTATGGAAACCTTTTCTGATACCCTAACAGTAGATGATTTTGCAAAATTTCTCAATGTAACTCCTCAATATGTCAGAAGTCTGATTCGTAAGAATAGACTGCCAGCAGAAATGAAAGCGTCCACATGGTTTATACCCAATTCTGTTATGAACCAAACAGATGTTATGATGCAAATTCTTCCAGATGTTGCGGATCAACAAAATAAGAATGCAATCAATAAAAAATTAGTTGCTCTTAGCTTTTTTTCAGGGGCTATGGGTTTGGATCAGGGACTAAGAGAAGCAGGAATAGATGTAGTACTCGCTAGTGAAATTGAACCCGATGCCAGAAAGACTATCCTTTTAAATTACCCAGAGATAGGTTTGATTGGAGATATAAATAAGTATAGTACAGATGAAATTAGAAAGTTTGCAAATATTAAAAAAAGTGATAAAATTCATTTAGTAATTGGAGGACCACCCTGTCAGGCTTTCAGTACGGCAGGAAAACGAGAAGGGTTCAATGATGATAGAGGAAATGTCTTTTTAACATTTATTGAAAAAGCATTGGAGCTAAATCCAGAATTCATAGTTTTAGAAAATGTTCGTGGTCTTCTTTCAGCTCCAATGAATCATAGACCTCATAAGTATCGAGGTTCTAATTTCCCAAAGTTAAGTGAAGATGAGAAAAGTGGTGGTGCACTTTCATTTGTAATACATTTATTAGAGAGCGGAGGCTATAATGTATCATTCAATTTATATAACTCAGCTAACTTTGGATCTCCTCAGAAAAGAGAAAGAGTTGTTATCATTTGTTCTAAGAAACTAAAAAAAATTCCATACTTAATCCCAACACATTCTGAAAATGGGGAATATGGACTTAAGCAGTGGAGGACTTTCAGAGAAGTAACATCTGATTTATTGGAATCCAACCAAGAGGCTATTACTTTTCCAGAAAAGCGTCTTCGATACTACAGAATCTTAAAAGAAGGGCAATACTGGAAACACCTCCCTGAAAATTTACAAAAAGAAGCCTTGGGTGCAAGTTATTTTGCGGGTGGAGGTAAAACTGGATTTTTAAGAAGACTTGCTTGGGATAAACCAGCACCGACTTTAGTCACAAATCCAGCTATGCCCGCTACTGATTTAGCTCATCCAGAGATGGATAGACCTCTAAGTATACAAGAATATAAAAGAATTCAAGAATTCCCAGATGATTATAAATTATTTGGCTCCATATTAAGTAAATACAAGCAAATTGGAAATGCAGTACCTAAAAGTTTAGGTAAAGCAATAGGAGTATTGATATTAAAATTATTAAATAACGAAAGTATCATAAATATTACTTCAGACTTTCAATACTCAAGGTATAAGAAAACAGATTATAAAAGTTTTACAAAAAAGCATAAAAAAGAAAATGAATTATTTTTATTTTCTTAACGATGAAAAATTTCAGAAGAAGGATCTATATAAATACAATCAGGATTTTTTTGAACTAAGGCTTTTACAAATTCGGAAAACTTTTCTTCTGACATGCTAGATCCCTTTCCAATAATTTTATTCAGCTTTTCCCAGTAAGTGACTCCACTGTTTGCATCTATCCTATGCCACTTTTGAATTTCTGTCCCTATACGAACTCGGGAACTTGAACTATTTTCACTATTACTTCTATTTTTAACTTGTAGAAGTTCTCCTTTTTTAGAAACAAAATCAATAGATCGCAATACACTTCCCCAACAACAAGTCCATCCAAATGTAAGTACATTTTCATGAATATATTCTTCAAGCATATATCCCAATATATTTTCGGCTGTCATTGCAACTCTATGACCTTCAGATATGAGCTCAACTTGCTCTAAGGTTAAATCTGGAAGTCTGCTATGGATGATGATATCTATAATTCTATCTGGCTTTACTTTACTTGGTTTGCTAAACCGTACGCTTGCCCGGTTATTGTACCCATTCATAAAATTTACGGAAAATTCTTCGATAGAACCTGAGTCAGGATCTTCAAGATTCGTGTATACCTTTAGAGCAATTTGCAGTCCTGATTTCTGATCTTTAGCCATAATTTCTCAAATTATAAAAGTCTTTAAAATTTTACAAACCAAACTTAGATTGCTAAACCCAAAACTCTCCCCCAAAAAAAAAGCCCCCGATCTCTCGGAGGCTTTTTTACCAAAACTTGTGTATAGAGGAAATGATTTACATCATTCCGCCCATACCTCCCATTCCGCCCATTCCACCACCCATAGGAGGTGCTGAATCCTTAGGCTCTGGTTTGTCAGTGATGGTTACTTCAGTTGTGAGGATCATAGATCCAATAGAAGCCGCATTTTGTAATGCAGATCTTACAACTTTTGCAGGGTCAACAACACCGGCTTTGATTAGGTCTTCCCAAACCATTGTCAATGCATTGAATCCTTCATTACCTGTCTTACGTCTTGCTTCGTCAACAATTACAGATCCTTCTAGACCAGCATTGTTTGCAATCATTCTAATAGGTTCTTCAACCGCTCTTAGGATGATTTTTGCTCCAGTGTTTTCATCGCCCTCTAGTTTGAGTGCTTTAATTGCATCTTGAGCTCTGAGTAGTGTAAGACCACCACCTGCAACAATACCTTCTTCTACAGCAGATCTTGTTGCAGAAAGAGCATCTTCTACTCTAGCTTTTTTCTCTTTCATTTCTACTTCAGTAGCGGCACCAACATGTATTACAGCTACTCCACCTGCCAGTTTAGCAAGTCTTTCTTGGAGTTTTTCTCTGTCGTACTCAGAAGTAGTATCGTCGATTTGTTTTTTGATTTGTGAAATACGACCTTGGATATCTTTTGTGGATCCAGAGCCTTCAATGATAGTAGTATTTTCTTTGTCGATTGTAACTTTCTTAGCTTTTCCTAATGTCTTAAGATCTGCATTGTCAAGTTTCATACCTAGGTCTTCTGATACAACCTGTCCACCAGTCAGAACTGCAATGTCTTCCAACATAGCTTTTCTTCTATCTCCAAATCCAGGAGCTTTTACAGCTACACAAGAAATTGTCTTACGGAGAGTGTTCACTACGATAGTAGCGAGTGCTTCGCCTTCGACTTCTTCTGCTATGATTAAAAGAGGTCTTCCACTTTGAGCTACTTTTTCAAGTACGGGAAGAAGATCTTTCATAGAAGAGATTTTTTTGTCATAAATTAAAATATATGGATCACTTAAGTTAGCAACCATAGATTCTGCATCTGTAACCATGTATGGAGAGATGTATCCTCTATCAAATTGCATACCTTCTACTACATCGAGTGTAGTATCAATTGACTTAGCTTCTTCAACAGTGATAACACCATCTTTTCCTACTTTGTCCATTGCATCAGCAATCAGATCACCAATGGTTCTATCGTTGTTAGCAGAAATAGTAGCCACGTTTGCGATGTCTTGCTTGTTTTCAATTTTTACTGCTTTGGATTTGATGTGAGCCACTGCCGCTGTTACAGCCTTGTCAATCCCATGCTTGAGAGCCATTGGGTTTGCACCTGCAGTTACGTTTTTCAAACCTTCATTGATAATTGATTGTGCTAATATGGTAGCTGTTGTAGTTCCATCACCAGCAACGTCGTTTGTTTTAGTGGAAACTTCTTTTACCATTTGAGCACCCATGTTTTCGATGCTGTCTTCTAATTCGATCTCTTTTGCTACTGTAACACCGTCTTTAGTGATGGTGGGAGCTCCGAATTTTTTATCAATTACTACGTTTCTTCCCTTGGGTCCGAGAGTAACTTTTACTGCATTTGCAAGTTTGTTTACTCCACTGAGGAGTTTTCTACGTGCTTCTTCGTTATATTCTATTAATTTAGCCATTGTCTATCTCCTTATTTAATTACCGCTAGAATGTCACTTTCACGAACGATAAGATATTCGTGTCCGCCATGTTTGATTTCAGTTCCGGAATATTTTCCGTAGAGAACAGTGTCTCCAACCTTTACTTCCAAAGAAACGAGCTTTCCATCTTCATATTTTCCCTGTCCCACTTCTATAACTTTGCCTTCTTGGGGTTTTTCTTTGGCAGTATCGGGTACATATAACATTCCGATTTTTTCTTCTGATTCCTTCTTTGGTTCAACTAGAACTCTATCTCCTAAAGGTTTGATAGCCATTTTATTGATCTCCTTTCTTCTCTTTTATGTGTCTTGATTTAGCACTTTCATTCAATGAATGCTAGAATCTATAACCATCCTTCTAACTATTTTATTTTTTGTCAAGCACTCTAGTAGCGAGAGTGCTAAATTTGATTTTTGGTTTTTTCTTTTAAAAATCCTTCCTATCAGAATAATAAAAATTACCCTCTAAGAATTAATTCTTACAAATTTTTAGATTTTGACATCTGTTTTAATCATTCCTACTATTGAACTTGTAGAGATTTGAAGTATTCTAAATTATGTGTAATTGCAAATCACTGAATTTATTGAAAGTTACCGATATTTGAAAAGAACAATATTACCCAAATGAAATCCAATAAAAAACTTTCTGATATTTCTATAGAGAATGATATAATAATAGAAGATGATCATGTATTAATCTCTAGAACAGATACTGACGGAAAAATTGTATATATCAGCCCGGACTTTCTGAGGCTAACCGGTTATACAGAAAAAGAGATATTTCAAGAAAAACATAGTATTTTAAAACATCCCGATATGCCGGATGTGGTTTTTAAAGACCTCTGGAAAACAATCACAGCGGGAAAATCATGGACGGGAGTAATAAAAAATATTACTAAAAAAGGAGAGTCTTTTTGGCTAGATACTACTATCACTCCGATTTTTTCTCATAAGGAAATACAAGGATATATATCCGTCAGAAGAAAGGTATCCAAAGAAACTATCATCAAATACCTTCAACAAATTTCTTATTTACAAAGCTATGAATATAAAAACAGATACTTAAAATTCTTCCTAGATATTCATAATAAAACCTCTAATCTATCAAAAGTACAAATATTTATTTTCTCAGGACTTTTTTTATTCTTATGTAGTACGACATTCTTTGGAATAGAATATCAATTCTTTCTTATGTTTTTATTAATAGCTATAACCTGTATTACAAATATTTTATTAATTGAAAAATATATTAGAACAAAAATGGAAAAAGTAAATTCATTTTCTGGAACTGTATCAGGTGGAAACTTTAGGCCAGAAGGTTATAACTTACCTCTTATTTCATCTGAAGATCCTTTTTTGTCGCCTATATTAGGTTTTAAGACAATAATTATTCAATTCAGTGGAATATTAAATAAACTAACCAATACTACAAAATCTCAATTTAGAACTTATGATCAATTAAATGAGGCTTCCAAAAAAATAGATTCTATTCTACGCAGTATATCCCATTCAACAAGTGAACATTCCACAATTATTCAGGGATTGTCCGAAATAATGGAAAATATCAGTAACTCAATAAACACTCAATCACATAATGTACTACATATTTCAAATAATATTTCAGAAATAAATAATATAATGGTTATCACAACTCAATACTTGGAAGAAATGACTGTTATCATTGAAAAAACCCTCCAAAGATACTCCTTTAGTAAGGATCATGTAAATTCATTAATGGAAGATATGGATAATATGAGGACTTTATCAGAAAACATGGAGATGGTTATCACCGTGATAGATGAAATTTCTGAAAAAATCAATCTATTATCTATCAATGCAGCTATTGAATCTGCAAGAGCAGGAGAATTAGGAAAGGGATTTGCCGTTGTAGCCCGAGAAGTTTCTAGCCTATCTGAAAAAACTGCTGAAAACGTTAAGTCAATAGCAGGCACTGTACACTCATTTAGAAAATCCATAAATGATGGAACCATAAAAACGAAAGGTGTAGTACATATTTTTCAGGAAATACAGGATTTGATACTATCTTTATCCAATGTTACCGAGAAAGTTCAGGAAAGCTCTCTCAACCAATTAGAGAAAATAATGGATATTAATGGAAGTGTAATTGAGGCAAACCAAGAAGTTGAAAAAATCAATATTTCTACTCAAAACCAAAACAATGAAATTAAAAAACTATCCGATTCCATTTATGCTCTCTCAGAAGAATCAACGGAAACTCTAAATATAGGCGAAAAGGTTCGATCACTTTCTAGAAAAGCATATATTTCTCATAAAGAGATCAATGATATCTTAGGACACTTTAAACTCTGAGTTAACCTCTAGCTTTATCTTCTAAATAAAGATTTTATGTCACAATTATTTTTTTAAAAATTAAATCACACAAAATATAGGGTCATTTTTATATGACAAAATCTAATGAATTTTCGATGTGATAAATTCAATCAATAATGCTATTTTCTTTTTGAGGTTTTCAATTGTCAGAGTGGAGTTTTTTAAAAAATTCAATCAGTGCCACTGATTTTACAATAGATTGTAGAAGTCAGTCGAGTTACGAGGAAGCTACCGTAAAAGGTGCTTATCATTTCCCGTTTATTAAAAAAGCCTATGGATCAGATGTTGAATCTGAGAAAAAAGTCCTAGGCCATCTAAAGGGTATACAAGAGAAACTAGAACAGGACAACAAAACAAATGTTTTGGTTCTAGACGAGGGGATGGGAATGTTTGCTTCCAAAATGGTTTATCTTTTGCGAGCATTGGGATTAAAAGAAGTCTATATGCTTTCAAAGAAATTTCCTTCTGATACCGACATGGAACCGGGAAGTAAAATATTTGATTTTGAACCCATAGATAAATTACCCCCAAACTATAAATTAAGCGGTATTGTAAATAAAGCATTTATGGAGAAAAATTTAACTCGATTACAAATCTTTGATACCAGAACAAAAGAAGAGTATGACGGAAAAATCCCTAGAATGACCAATCCAGAGCAGGGAACCCTCTGTGGACGACTACCGGGGGCATTTCTTTGGGATTGGAGAAGTTTTTATGATTCAGAGGGGAATGTAGTAGATAGAGTCCTTTTTACAAAACGACTGCAAAGTTTCCCTTTTATGCCTGAAAGAACAACTGTCCTTTATGACTATAATGGTGCAAGATCCTGTCTACCAGCTTTAATGCTAAAAGAAGTTGGATACCAAGATGTGCATACCTATCAAGGATCATGGTTTGAATGGAGAAGATCAAGTCTTCCTAAACAAGCAGTTTCCATTTTTGGTTCAGAAAATAAAACCATCTCTGCCCCTAGAGTTGGGGGAACTGATAGAAAAAAACCCTAACCCTTAATTAAAAAAATTCTATTACACTCAAAATTACATCTTGAGGTTTTTACTGGAATAATTAGATTCATCTCTTAAAGAAAAGAATTTTCTTTTTTATTCTAGTAAAAACTAAAAGGAGTGTTGTGTGAATAAAACCCTATCCATTTATTCAAAATTATTCAGTTTTTTTTACTCAAATTTATTAAATAAAAGAGTTACTCTAGTTCTTTTATTTTTCCTAACTGTACTCATATCCTGTTCATCAAGAGGGAGTCTGAAAACAAGTATTGATTTAACTGACGTATCACTGAGTTCAATCAAATTACTTTATACAACTGATTCTATAAAAATAGTAGATTCATCCTCAGAAAGAGTATACATCGAGTTTTCTAAAAATAGTTCATTTCTCACTGCCGGAAAATCTATTGATAAAGCAAGTTACAAAATGGCTTCCTTTAAATTCAAAGAAAATATTCAAGTTGAATGTAAAAATCAAACGGTTCAATCAATAAATTCATCTGGAAATACTATTACTATTTCAGGAACTCTCAGTGGAGATAATTGTAATACTAATTATTCTATAAATATTAAAGCAGATTCTCCATTAACAATTGTTTTTGATATAAGTCTCAGCAATAGAGACCTTAATAGAATTAAATTAACCTATGGTTCAAAAAAGGAAGAGCAATTCTTTGGATTTGGAGAACAATACAGTCATTTTAATTTAAAAGGAAAAAAACTTTTCCTTTTTACAGAAGAGCAGGGAATAGGAAGAGGAGACCAGCCAATTACATTTTTGGCTGATATTACAAATGGAGCAGGTGGAAATGATTTTACGTCATACGCTCCCATCCCACATTATATCACTTCTGAAAATAGATCTGCTTTTTTTGAAAACACCTCATACTCTAAATTTGATCTCACAAAAGAGAATGAAGTTAGTGTGGAGTTTTGGGAAAGTAACTTGAAAGGTACCATTTGGTTAGGGAATTCTCCCTTAGAATTAATTGAAAAATATACTTTAAAAACAGGTAGATACCCTTTATTACCCGAATGGGCGTATGGAACCTGGCTCGGTCTTCAGGGAGGAGCTGAAAAAGTTAAAAAAGTTATAAAAGAAGCAAAAAATGCAGGCAATCCAGTTACAGCACTTTGGATTCAGGATTGGGTTGGAAAACGTACTACAGGCTTTGGTGATCAATTAAAATGGAGATGGTATGCACAAGAAAAATCAGAGTTTAAAGATAGCAATGGTAATCCTGAACCATCCTATCCCGATTTCAAAACATTCTGTGCTGAAATGAATAAGGATGGAATCAAAGTATTAGGTTACATAAATTCTTTTCTAGCCGATACAAATCCTGCTATCAAGGACGATAAATTCACTAACCCAATGTTGGCAGAAGCAAAAGCTAAAGGCTACCTAGTTAAAAATCAGAAAGGTGAAGATTATCTTATAACAACAGTGGGATTCCCTGCCTATCTTATTGATTTAACGAATCCAGAAGCTGTGAAATGGACTAAAGAAATCATCAAGAAAAATATGATAGATATAGGTCTTTCTGGATGGATGGCTGATTTTGGAGAGTGGTTACCGTACGACGCCGTTTTGTATGACAAAAGAGATCCAGCACTTTATCATAATGTATATCCTGTAGATTGGGCAAAATTAAATAGAGAAGCTATTTCGGAAGCCAAAAAAGATGGTCAGATTGTATTTTTTACAAGAGCTGGTTACAGTTACTCAAATAAATATTCCACTGCTTTTTGGCTTGGGGATCAAATGGTCACTTTTGGGAAGGATGATGGACTTGCATCTACTATAGTAGGTCTAAATTCTTCCGGTATCAGTGGAATTGCTATAAATCATAGCGATATAGGAGGTTACACTGGTATTAAAGCTCTTCCAAAATGGATCTCTCCGTATGACAGAGAAAAAGAACTAACGGAAAGATGGGCTGAGGCAAATGCTTTTACCCCTATATTTAGAACACATGAAGGTAATATTCCGAAGAGATTTCATCAGGTTTATTCAGATGATGATTCAATCAAAAAATTTGCTAGAATGGGTAAAGTTCATTATGCGCTAAAAGATTATATCAGCTATTTATCTAAAGAGGCTCTTGATAAGGGCTATCCAATTGTAAGACATCCCTATTTAAACTTTCCAGAAGATAAAAATACTTATGATCTTAAATATCAATTTATGCTAGGTGAAGATATTCTAGTTTTTCCTGTATTAGAAAAAGGAGCAGTTAAAGTTGAGGGATATTTCCCAAAAGGAAAATGGAAACACTTATTTTCAGGTGAATTTGTGGATGGTGGACAAAAATTAAAAGTTAATGCTCCTTTAGGTACACCAGCAGTTTATGTAAAAGTTGGGGGAAAATGGTCAGACAAAATCTATAACTCAGTTAAAGAATCAATAAATTAAAACTTGAAGTATATTTATTCGATTTCACTCCTAATGTACTTAATCAGTGCAGGTATCACAATTCCTGCATTGTTTTTTGTAAATATAGATAAAAATATTGGTTTAGTCGAACCAAATGCTAACCTCTTAGTTGGAAAAGAATCAAATCGAATTACTTATTTTAAAGAAAAAGTCATTTCATTTCAAAAATCAAAAGATTTAGGTAATGGATTTGTAGCATATTCAGCAATAGATACCTCTCAAGGAATTGTTGCAAAACTTTCAGATATTGATCCCAATCTTCAATTTTTATCATGGCTATGTAATTCAAAATGTACTGGTCGAGAACAGAGAAATCCCTTATTATTCGAGGATATCTCTTACTCAATATATGGAGAAATGGACGATAACCTCAATGAAACAGGAAATCTATTTGTTGATATTTTTTATTTAAAAACTGGTGAGATAAAAAGAGAAGTTCCTATAGTAGAAATACCTAAAATACTTCAAAATCTTAATGATAATCAAATTTATGGGCTTGATTCACTTCCTGATGGGGTCATTAGAATTGATTCTAATTGGATTGAAAGTTCTAACTATCCTATTTTAGTAGTTAGAATATCCCAAAATTGTATTACAATAGGATTGGCAATTATATTAATACAATCATTTTTTGGGAGTATATTAATTTTTAGTTATATATTAAAAAAATTAAATTTATGAATACTCTAAAAAAAATTCTATTTTTTCCAAAATATTTATACAAAGAACTAATTCCATTAAAATTAATTGATAAGTATATTTTTTCAGAATTTATTAAAACATTCCTCGGAACAATAATTCTTTTAACTGGGGTTATGCTAATTTCTCAGGTCATGGATAATTTGAGAAATTTTATAAATTCAAAACAAGCTCCATTTCATATTGGATTATTTTTATTATATAACTCACCCAAAATGATTCTTGCTGTAATACCTCCCTCTCTTATGTTTTCAGTTTGCTTTATCGTAGGACAATTTAATGTAAACAAAGAGTTAGTTTCTATAATGGCGGCTGGCGTTTCTTTCTATCGGGCAACTCTTACAATATTTTTAACTGGCTTTATTATGAGTCTATTAGTATTCATATTAGGAGAATTTGTAGTTAGACCCGCAAACACTTTAGCAAATGAAGAATTGTCCGTAATACTAAAAGGAATTGGTCTTAAAAAAGATCTTGTTTATCAGCTAAATACTAAGGGTAAAGAAGGATTTTATTATATTTATTGGTATGACAATGAAAAAAAAATGATCCGAGGTGGTTTTAATTATATAAAAATTTCTCAATTAAATTTTCCAGAAATTATTTTATCTGCACAAAATGCAAGCTATTCTTATGAAACAAATCTGTGGACTCTCGAGAAAGTCGAAGAAATTAAATTAGATTCAAACTTAATGATTTCTGAATTCAAAACTTTTCCAGAAAAAACTTATTCACTCCCCGAAAAACCAGAATACTTCCAAAAACCTCCTAAATCTATTGATCAGATGAATTTTTTAGAACTAGCAGAAGAAATTGAAGTAAGAAAAGCAAAAGCAAAAGGTTACTATGACTTAGAGGTAGAGAGACAAACTATTTTCGCTATTCCTGTAATGAGTATAATTGTGGTAATAATAGGAGCAATAACGGGAACATTTACAAAAAAATCCGCTGGTATTGCATCTCTTGGTATTACAATTGGAATTGTTCTATTATATTATATACTATTTTCAATTGGGAAATCATTAGCAGAAAATGGCGGCATACACCCAATAATAGGAGTTTGGTTCACTCCTACACTTTTTTTTGTGATCAGCTTATACTTAATAAGAAAATTTAATTTATGAAATTAATCTTTCTATGTAAGAAGTATCTTTAAATGGCTTAAGTGCATTTTTTATTTCAATTGCTTTCCTTTTAAACTCAGTAAGACGCTCCTGCTCATACTTTTCTTCTTTTTCTTCCTGATTTATGAAAAACTTTTTAGATTCTAACTTATCCATTGCTAACTTTTTTATTTCATCAGATGGATTTTTAATTCCATTAGGTAGTACTATATCAGATTCAGTTTGTATTACTTCAATTTGAACTTTTAATTGTTCTTTTTTAGATTTTATTTTTTCTAATATTGTTGATTTTTCGTTTATTAATTCATCTAAACTTTCATCAAACAATGGAGAATTTGCATAAAATACTTTTACTAAATCTTCATCTTTTATAAGTCCCAACTCCAATAAACTTAATCTAGTTTGTTCTCTTGTATATTCATGTTGAAGTGAATTTAATTGGTTTTGTAGGATAATATATCTACCATTTAGCCTATCTATATATGGATTCTCTACATCTATTAATATTCCATTTTGAATATTATGTTTCATTTCACTATTTTGTCTTTGTTGTGTTTGAACTTCAGTAGCACTCAAACCTATAGATGAAATTTCCATACTTTACCTCCCGGTATTTTATAAAAAGACTTATACTTTTATATTCGGGATTGAGAAATGAAAATATAATCCGTAGTGATTTTTTTTTATTCATTTAAGACTTTTTTTCTGAAAAAAGCAATTTTTCCCGATATTTAAAATATTTTTCTGAATATTATGTATCAAAAGGTTATGTTCCTGCTATTAGAAAAATAGTATCTTTTTTAATTTTGAATTTCTAAGTTGAATTATGGAAAATATAAACTGGGAAAGAGTTAAAACGTTCGCAGATCTAAATGATCCTAGTGACATAGAATGGTTAAAAGGCACCGTCAAAGAGCTTCAGGAAAATATGGAAATAAAAATAAATATCATTGAAGCGTTAATTCTTGAACCAAATCGGGAAAGTCTTTTATCTATTTGTCATCAAATCAAAGGAGTTACATCAAATTTTGGTCTAGATAAAATTAATGATTTATCAGTTAAAGCTGAATATATCTTAAAAACAGATAATTGGATGGATTCTATTACCCAATTAAAGCTATTCAAAAATCATTGGATAGATGCAAACTTAGAACTTAAAAATAAACTAAATCTTTAAATCATACTTATTGCATTTTTAGAACCGTCATACACACCTTCTCTTGCATTACGGATAATACATTCATTCATTCTAATAAATATACCACTTTTTTCTAGAAATAATTCCAACATCTCAATTGCATGCTCAGGCTCGCGACATTCCATTGTTCCTTCTCCTAATTCCATTGAGCGAAAAGCTGATGCCGCTTCATGATCCCCTACCCTTCTAATAAAAATTTTTGGAATAGGGAAAAAAGCTAATTCAGATGGTTTAGTTATTAGTATATCAGATATAGAAATCAATTCATCTGTCGCACTGAAGGCATGATAGTAGTTTTTAAAATTGAAAAATACTAATGATAATGTTGCCGGTTCATCAAAATTACTCAATGCTCTTTCTTTACAGAATGCTTGAAATATATTCCAGTCTTCTATTGTAGTATATGGAATTCCAAGTTCATTTGCTTTCTCTTTTAAATCTCTATAAAGAATTTCATGATCCCCAGTATTTATCCAAAGATAAAATTTTTCAGAAATTAGTTTACTCTTTATTTTAGAAAGTAAATTTAGTGTGTAATTTTTTTGAGCTCCAGCCCCTCCGATTGATAAAAGAAATCGTCTTTTTAATTTTTTATCATCTCGATTGATTCTATTTTCTGAATCTATAATTGCATTTGATGCTATTTTTTGTGATACCCAATGACCTGCAACTGCTAAAGATTCTTTTGGAACACCCATCTCTATAAATTTCATATAGGATGCGGGGCTCTGAACTAAATTTATTGCTCCAGGTGCCAATAAATAATACTGCGGATAATTATCCGGAATAAGATGTATCACTTTTTTAAAACCAGACTCTACCGCTATTTGACCATTTAGTGGGTAAGTTGAAATATAAGGCATTTCAGGAGAAAGTCCACCTAATAGATTTTTATATCTTTCTGCCAGCTCAACTGAAAATTGGAGAGAAGAAATATTTCCTTGGGACATTAACTGACCCCATAACCATTCTATTATCCCTCCCATTTCAGAAGATGATCTACTCATTTGACTGTAAAATCCATCGATTTCTTTTATTGCATGAGATTCTTTTATATCAAATGCCAAAATATCATGTAAGTATGCTTTTTGTTTTTGATGCACTGCCCAAGTATACACAGAATATGCCATCCTATGATGACCATATCCCATACGAACAGTTCCAACTAAAATTCCATCCTCGATTCTTTCGCCCTCTGAATTTTGAATAAGACCAACTCCTGGTACAACAGGATGTGGTACAGATCGAAGTTTTAATTCAGTGATATCACTTAATCCATATCTTATAAAGATTAATGTCTTTAAAGCCTGAATTGTATAAAGGCTCAATGAACTTGTGTATAAACCAAATAATTTATCATTTATAGGCATGAGATCCCCCCGAAATTTTACTGAATAGCTTGGTCGTCTGCCCTTCCTGAATCATCTGGTACTTTATCCGCTTCACTATCAAGCCATTTATTGGCAATTACGGATCTTCTTTTTGCTTCAAACAATGATAACAAATAATTGGTAATTGTAGGCTTACCTTCTTCTTCTGCATCTCTATCCATTTGCTTAAAAACATCAATAATATCTTGGTCAGGCCAGTTTTCTAACATTCCCACTGCATCCATAGGTCTCATGTTTCCAACTTTATTTGCTAACACTTTTAATTTATTCTGACGACTTTCTTCTTCTTTTTGACGTGCTATAATTTGACGTTCTTTTTCTTTTATTCCTTTTCTTACCTCTTCTAAATTTTGGGTATCACTTTCTAACTTTTCTTTTTGGAGTTGTAATTCAGCACGAATTTTCTCAATATCAGCCATCTCCTCTTGGAGTCTTTCTTTGGCTTTTTCTATTTCTAATTTTTCAACTTCTGTTGGGGACTCTTGATCCCAATTTACGGTAGCAGGTTTTTTTGCAAGAAATGGTACCATTTCATCAGCATCTATTAATTTATAATAATCAAATACAAAAAATCCAATCGCTAATAAAAAGAATATAAGTAATAATAAATAAAATGCCCTAGTTTTATCAGTTAGTGTGCTCATTAGTTACCTTCTTGTTTTTTAAACAATTCCTTCTTTTATCAATCTATCTATTCGCGATACACTTTCTTCTAATCTCACAATTTTTGTCGATAACTTTGCTATTGATTTAGTGATTCTCAATTGTTTAGGATCCATGCTATCAATTACTTTTCCTGTAAGATTAAAATATAACTTGGTGTCATGGTTTGCTAATTCCTTTGTAGTAATCCATGACTTTTTCATAGTCATTTTTTGGCTTATCTTTTGTAGGTTTAATTTTTCTTTTAATACGTTGAACAACGGGCTTAGATTCCTGATCTGGTATAACATTACGCAAACTCCTCCTGTCAGCTAAATAATCTTTTTGATTTTCTTCATCTTCTTCTGATCTTTCAGATCGAAGAATTCTTTCCTGGTAATCCAACAACCTTTTATTCTTAAGAACTTCTAAAATTTCTGATTTCTTTTTTGCTTCTACGACAGAATCAATTGCTTCTTTAAGTACTCCGTCCTGCTCATTAACCTGTTTTTGTAAATATTCATTCTGTAAATATAACGTTTTAATATAATTATCAAAAATTCTTAAATAGCTAATATCATCTCTGACATACGATGTAAAATTATCATTCTCATAACTTATAGCTTTTCGATTATCCTGGACTTCATTTTTTAATCTATTTATTTTACCCACGACTAAAGCTAATTTACGCGTTTCTTCATCTACATCTTTTTTTCTTAATCGTAGTACAGTATCTAAATTAAACTTAAACTTTTTCATTTTTAATACTCATCTTCCTGAGAATTTAAAAATATATTTGTTAGAATTTTTTTAGCTTCTTCAAAAGTTGATTTTGTTTCAATTCTTTGCTTGAGAAATTCATCAATTGCATCTTTTTTAGAAATTGCCATATCCACTTTGGAATCTGATCCTTTTACGTATGCCGATAACCGAATTAATTCCTCATTAGAATTATATGTTGTAATCAGTTCCCGAATAAATCCAGAGTACATAGAATGCTCTTCAGATACAACTTTTTGCATCACACGAGAAAGTGATGCAGGAATATCAATAGCAGGATAATGATTTTTTTCTGCCAATGTTCTATTTAGTACTATATGTCCATCAAGATATCCCCTTACTGCATCGGCAATGGGATCATTCATTTCATCTGGTTCAGTCAATATCGTATAAAATCCAGTTATAGTTCCTCCATTTGGAGATGTTCCAGAGCGTTCAACGAGTTTTGCAAGTTTTGTGAAAACTGTTGCTGAAAACCCCCTAGTAATAGCAGGTTCTCCATGAGAAATTGAAACTTCTCTTGCGGCTTGTGCAAATCTTGTAAGAGAATCCATAAGTAAGTTTACATGATACCCTTGATCTCTAAAGTATTCTGCGGCACTTGTTGCTAAAAGTGCACAATTAATTTGTTGCATTCTAGGTGAATCTGAAGTTGCAACAAATACAACACTTTTCTGAAGAGCTTCCTGTCCCAATTCTACTTCTAAGAATTCATTTACTTCACGACCTCTTTCCCCAACCAATGCAATCACATTAATATCAGCATTTGTATAACGTGAAATCATACCTAATAGACTAGATTTACCAACACCTGATCCAGAAAATATACCTATTCTTTGGCCCCGACCTACAGTTAAAAGTCCGTCGATGGCTTTAACTCCAGTCTCAAGGATATCTTTTATCATTGGTCTTTGTAAGGGATTGATTGGTTCATTATCAGGAAAGCGCTCTTCTTTACTAACTAACACACCTTTTCCATCTATTGGTTTTGCCGCTCCGTTAATTACCCTACCAAGAATATCTTTTCCAACTGGTAAAATTAATTTCTGTCCGGACGAATAAACTGCCGCTTTAGGATAAATCCCATCTACTTCCCCTAAAGGCATAAGTGTATATTTATGTCCGTCGAAACCAATTATTTCACATTGAAGATAGCCTTTCCGATCCTGTCTTTCAATTTCCATAATTTCGCCGACTTTAGAGTCGGGAGGTCCCTGTGAGAAAATCACATTTCCGGATACGCGTGTTACACGACCACTTTTACGAATAGGCTCTGTCTTATGAAGAATACTAAGGTATTTTTCTAAGACATTTACTCGTTCGCCAAACTTCTTCTCAATCATTAAATTGGTTCCGCGTTACGTATTGCTTCCTCGATTTCTTTCAATTGTGTTGAGATACGTGCATCAATTGCACCGACATCTGTTTCAATAATTACACCACCACGATCAATTCTAGAATCTTCATAAATATTAACTTTCCTAAGAGATTCCATCAATTTAATCAATTCATCTTTATGAGCAGTTGTAATTTCTAGGTCAGAAAAATTCACTCTTATATCAACTCTATCTCTATCTTTAATTCTCTTGAGAGCTTCTCTAATATTATTTAATACAATTTCTTTTCGTTCTACAATTTCATCTTTGATTACTTTTCTGGCAATGATGAGTATCATTTCAACCATTTGTTTTTCTGAAGCTTGAATGATATCTTCCCTAATATCAATGGCTTTACCAACAATTGTTCCCAATCTATCTATTAATCGTCTTACTTCAGCTTGACCCTTTTTAAAACCAACTTCTCTACCTGCGTCATACCCTCTTTGATAAGCCTCATGTTCAATCTCAGCAACCTTCATTTCTGCTTCCTTGATCATTCTTTCTACTTCAAGTTTAGCTCTATCTAAGATTTGATCTGCTTTAGCTTTTCCTGTATCTTCTTCAATTTTTACTTTTTCTTTTGAATCTTGAATTAATTGAAAAGCTCGAGTTTTACCCTCTTCAACAACTTTATCCGCCTTTGCCTGTGCTTCTGACAACATTTGGCGAACTTGTTCTTCTGTTTCTTGGCGATATCTCTCTAATTCTTGTTCGATTTCATCAATGGATGGACCTTGGTATTGCTCTATAACATTTCCTTCTGTATCTACTTCATATTCTTCTTCTACTTCACTTTTATGAAATTTCTTATACTTTTCTGAAATAGCTATATCTACTTGCTCTTGTGCATCTGCAATTTGTAGGGGTTTAAATACTAATTTTGCCATGTCATACCTTCCATAACTTTATCTTACCAGAATCAATTGCTTTATTCAGGCTTTCAATAATTGCTTTTTGTGCTAAATCAATTTCTGCATAAGAAATTGGACCCATAGAATCTATTTCAATATTAATTTGTTTGCTTAACCATGGATCACATCTTTCTAAAATATTTTTTTTTAAATCCGTTTCTACCCCTTTTAATGCACACGCAAGAATAATAGGATGAAATTCGGATAGAAAATTTGAGAGAGATGTTCTACCAATATTCATTAAATCTGTTATAGTATAATAATGTTCATTAACGCTTTGTGCAAACTCAGGATCTCGTTCTTTGATACTAGAAAATAATTTAGAGGATATATGGGGATTAATCCTGGAAAGTAAATCCGCTATCGTTTTTCCGCTTCTGTTTTTTACTTTTGTTACTATTGATCTTGATTCTATTAGATCATACTTAAAAAATAGAAAGGCTTCTAATTCAGATTTCATTGATTCTGAATAAAAATCTATATTTTGTATCTCTTTGACTATATTATCTCTTATTTTTTCAGGAAATTCTTCTATAATTCTAGAAGCTGCATCGGGATCACAAAAACACATTACTCTTGCTATTGTCTTTGGCTCCTCCCCTCTAATAATTAACTCTAATTCTTCCTTTGTCTTACGTTTAAGATCATTTAAAGGTGAAGTACGGGGTGCGTTAGATTGATATTTTTGTTCATTTTTAGGCTTTTCAACAATATAAAGGGGGGATCTTTTTTGTGGCTTATCCCCTGATATTGTTTGGTTGAAAGTATTTAAAATATTCCTTTCGTCCATCTTAGATGTCTTAGGTAACTTTGCAAGAGCATCCATTAATTTTTCTAGTTCTTCATTTTTTAATTCGGAGAGCACTTCTTTTGGTAAATGCTCTCCAATCATACTAAATAGAACAGCCGCTTTTTCTTTTGAATGCATATTAGCCACCTATCAGCCCGCCTCTTCGTCTGACAACCAGGTTCTCAATAATTGTGCTACTTCCTCTGGTTTTTCTTTTGCCATACTAATTGCATTCTCTAGAAGTTCACGACGGAGCTTTTCATCGAGAGAAATCTCAACATCTGCTCCCCCCTCTTCCATTACTCTAAGTGCTGCCTCTCTCATCATTTGTTGTTGAGCGGCAAGTTCTTCTTCCTTGACTCTTCTACGTCTTGCAATTTCTTTTTTCACTGCTCTGTAAATTAGTATCACTAAGACTAAGAAAGTTAAAATTGCTAATGATGTTATAATTGCACTACGAATAGCTTTTTGTTTTGCAAGTTCCATATCCTCTTGATAAAACTGATTTGTTCTATCCTTTGGAATAGTTATGATGCTAATCTTATCCCCTCTTGTAGGTTCAAAAGCAATTGCAGCTTCTAAATTTTTCTTTATTAAAGCTAAATCTTCTTTAGATACGGGCTTATAAACTCTCTCGAATTTTACTCCATCCGTAGATTCTTTTTTTTCCCAAACCCCATCCACAACAACTGAAAGTGCAACTTTCTCCACTTTCCATGGTTGTTTCTGTACTTCACTTACCTTACGATTAAATTCAAAATTATTGATATTTTCGCCTTTGGCATATTCTGCCTTTTGGTAGTCAGTATCTTTATATCCTGGAGGAAGATTTGGTTCAGTTCCAGCGGGTCCGTCGGGAGTAAAACCTCTACCAGTAAATTTTTCAGTAGTTTCTTTAGAGGAAACTTTTAATGAGTTGCCATCAACAATTTCTAATTCAGAATATGGAGTGCTAGGATCATCAGGAATTTTTACAACTGGAGATACATTATTTTCTTTATAAGTTACCTTATCCCAATTTAGAGCATATTCAAATCTGGTAATATCTACTCTGTCCTCTCCGCCCAAACTCCAACGTAAAGTATTACGTATGTCTATTAATCTTTTCATTCTCTGCTCTTCTTCGATTCTTAATTTCTCTTGAACCAATCTGAGCTCTATTCTATCTTTTTCTAAATCTTCTTCAAAATCACTAATTATCTTTCCATCTGCATCGGCGACACTAACATTTTCAGGTTTTAATCTTGGAACAGCTCTTGAAACTAAATTTACAATTCCTTTAACTTCTTTTTTTGATAAACTATCTACACCTGGTATAAAATGTAGTATTACAGAGGCTTTTACTGGAGATGCATTGCTTTCAAACAAATCATTTTCGGGAAGAGCAATATTTACATCTGCTTTTTCTATTGAGCGAAGCGTGGAGAGTGACTTTTCAATTGCACCTTTTAATGCTCTATATTTTTTTATATCCTTATCAAATTGTGTCTCAGTGAATTTTTCAATATCAAAGAGCTCCCATCCCTGAACGCCAGTTGGGATTAAATTCTCCTGAGCAAGACGAGTTATTATCTCCTGTCTCTTATCCGGATCAACAGTTATAATAGAAGTATCTGCTCCTGAATAAGAATAGCCCATAGCATCTAATTTCTTAGTGATTTCTGCAAACTCTTTGGATTGTAAATCTTTAAATAATACAACGCTTGTCTTCTGAGTAGAGAGAGTGGATAGAACAATAACTGCGATTATTATCACCCCTACGACTGTTCCTAATATTATTCTTTTAGTTGAGTCGAGTTTACTGAATAATTCTTTAAATTGGGTGAAAAATTTTGCAATCGATTCCGGCATAGCTTACCTCATAGAAACTTTAATCAGTGACATAATAAGAAATCGACAGAAAAGTACAATTTTTTTTTTACTTTTTCTGAAAAAAAATAAAAAATTAAGTATTTAGGAGGGAACTAAATATATAGTCTAATTAACGGAAGAATGAAAAACTTGTTTAATAAAAAATTATGTCTTAAAATCAAAGTTCACAATGTATTATACGAAAGAACTCTTAGTAACCTAAAGTATTTTTTTACTAATTTTGGAGAATTTATATGAACCCCCTCTCAAAAAATCAAAATATTACAAATTATATTAACATAATATTGTCATCTATTTTGTTAATTATTCAGATTAATTGTCAATCTCAATCCAAAATTATTAGGGACGAGCAGGATATTGATGAAAGCTCTCTTAAAATAGCCTCTAAATCTGATAAAATATCCATGCGCACCACAGGTATTACAGATTGGAATTCTTCTAAAGAAGGCTTTGTAGATTCATCTACTTTCCAGATCAAGATTAGTTCGCTTAAAACAAGCAAAACGGAAGCATTAGAGGAAGCTCAAGATGTTGCCAAAAGAAAAGCCCTTCGAATGCTTTTAGCAGAAGCTATTCCTAATATGAGCCCGGAAGGAAAAGTTGATCTTCGAATATTAATAGAAGAATATGGAAAAATTGTAGCAGATTCTGAATTTGCAGGAGAAAAATATCATTTTATTTATCAAATCAAGAGACCCGCACTTGAAATAATTGTAAAAGAAAAAATTAAATAAATCAAGAATTGAAATTAGAACTTTTATTCAAATATTATTTATATATTAATAATTAATATTATTTAATTGTAATTAGACAGCGGTTCGCTTCGACCTTACTGAAAATTGACAGGTAAGTCTATTGGCATTGTTCGAACCTCACCATAAAACTTGGGTTACCCCAGACCAGTTTATTCAAAATAAATAGCCATTAATTTAGAATATAATTTTTGTATAATTACTATAAGAGAAAAAATTTTATAATAATATACAGTCATTTTTAAAATTTAAAATATATTCATCATATGATGAAGTTACATTTTATTTAATTAATTAGTATCTAAAAGAGATTTAATCTAGAAAAATTGACTTCTATAAGAAATTTCATTTAATGGTATTTGGTTAATAATTATTTATGTACTACAATAGAGCAAGCTATGAATTTTCTTAATTTAATGTCCTATAGCCTACATGAAATTAAAGGATTGCATCATCAAATTTCTGTCGATGAAAATGAAGTTAGAAGTGAGTCTTATAAGAGATTTTGGGAAGATTTAAAAAATGGAACTATACTATAGCCGCAAATAATGTAGAAACGATTACCTCAAGTATCACAAAAATTTCAGATACAGCCAATCAAATTAGAAATATAGCCCTTCAAGTAAAAGATGCATCTAATTCTATTGCTTAAAAATAAATTTTATATGTTTTAGGAATATATGAGGTAGGAAGAAATTTGATATTTCTCCTGAAACTGAAAAGTCTCAGGAGAATGAGTGATACTACTGAATTTTATATTTTTTCTTAAATTTATCAACCCGTCCAGCAGTTGTAACAGCCTTTGCCTTATCAGTGTAAAAAGGGTGACAGGATGAACATATTTCTACAATAAGATCCCCTCTTGTAGATTTTGTCTCGATTATGCTCCCACAAGCACATCGAATTTTTGCCGCAATGTAATTAGGATGAATTCCTTGTTTCATTTTATTCTCCGATTATGTATTCATACTTGCAAGGAAAGCATCATTGCTTTTGGTTCCCCGCATCTTATCCAACAATAATTCCATACTTTCAGTAATGCTCATAGGGGAAAGTACCTTTCTCAAAACAAATACTTTTTGTAGAACATCAGCTCTGAGTAAAAGCTCTTCTTTTCGGGTTCCGGATTTATTAATATCTATTGCTGGAAAAATTCTCTTATCAGATAATTTTCTATCCAAATGAACTTCCATATTACCTGTTCCTTTGAATTCTTCAAAAATTACTTCATCCATTTTGGAACCGGTATCTATGAGGGCAGTTGCCATAATCGTAAGAGATCCACCCTCTTCTAAGTTACGAGCGGCACCGAAAAACCTTTTTGGTTTATGAAGTGCATTAGAATCAACCCCACCGGATAGGATTTTACCCGATGTAGGAATCACCTGATTATAGGCTCTAGCAAGTCTAGTAATTGAATCTAGTAGGATAACAACATCCTTTCCATGCTCAACCAATCTCTTAGCCTTTTCAATTACCATTTCCGCAACCTGAACGTGTCTCTGGGCCGGTTCATCAAATGTAGAACTCACAACCTCTCCCTTCACATTTCGAGCCATATCAGTAACTTCTTCGGGTCTCTCATCAATCAATAATACTATCAATACAATTTCAGGATGGTTGGTTGTAATCGCATTAGCAATGCTCTGCATTAAAACCGTCTTTCCTGTTCTAGGAGGGGCGACTATCAAACCCCGCTGGCCTTTTCCTACAGGAACCATTAAATCAAGAATCCTTGTATCCAAATGACTTGGATCATATTGCATATTAATTCTGGAATTTGGATATAAAGGTGTTAGGTTGTCGAATAATGCTCGCTTATTGGCAATTTCAGGAGAAAATCCATTGATAGATTCGACCCTAAGCATTGCAAAAAATCTTTCGGCTTCTTTAGGAGGACGTATTTGTCCTTCCACAGTATCACCAGTTCGTAATCCAAATAGCTTTATTTGAGAAGGTGATACATAAATATCATCAGGACCAGGGAAATAATTATAATCAGGAGAACGTAAAAAACCATATCCATCGGGAAGTTTTTCCATTACGCCAGAAGCAAAGACCTGCCCCTCTCTCTCTGTTTGTGCTTGAAGAATTGAAAATATTAAATTTTGTTTTTTCAATCCATTTGTATTTTCGAGCTTCATGTCTCTAGCAATTTCCATTAACTCGCCAATAGATCTTTGCTTTAATCGGGTTAGATCGATTGGGTCGGGAACTTGCCCTTCATACTTCTTTTTCTTTCGAAAATTTCGGTGTGAATGATCTACACCATTTTCATGGTTTGTAGAGACAGTTGATACATTAGAACTTTCTTCGTTTACTTCTTCTTCGTAGGTTTCTTCTTTTTTCTTGCTTATAGCCATAGTGATTTTCGGGGATTAATATAGATTTAGATTTAAAAATTTTTGAAGGTTAGTGCTTAAATGAAATGGATCGAGAGTTCGATCTTTGCAATGGAGCCTGTAGCAACTATTTCTTCTTACTATTCATTTGGGAAGAACTTTTTCTTTTTAGAACTGATTTTTTTTTCGATTTTTTATCTTCTATTTTATTATCGGCTAAAGCTTCCATGTGACTTAAATTTTTTGCCTGAGAATGTAGGGGATCTTCCAAATAATCTTCATCAAATTCTTCGTTGATTTGATTACTTTTTTTAAATGTATTACTATTTATATCCACTTTTTTTAGTCTGGGAATTGGTGACTCGGGATCTCTACCTAATTTATCCGATAGTTCTAAATATTTAATTCTATTTTGGAGTGTAGATCGGGGAATACCCAATGCATTTGCTGTATGACTTATATTTTCATGATTTTTCTTAAAGCTTTTTAAGATATATCCTGCCTCTACTTCTTTTAAAAGTTGATTTAGAGAATATCCTTCTTCAAAAGCCTCTTCTATTGATATAAAATCGGATGATTTTGATATTATTTCATCGGGAACAATATCACTTTTTGTAGATTCGGATAGATGATAAAGAAAGCCTAAAACCTTATCGTCCCCTTTTAAAGTAACTATTCTTACAGTAAAATCAATATTTTTAACATATGCCTGCAAAACCGGAAATTGTGTATTACTACTCTCCTCCAATTCTACTGACTTAAGGTATTCTGATATTAAATCTCTATTTAATTCTTTGAAGTACTTTTCTGCTAACGTAATACTATCTCTAAAAATATGCTTTGCTAATACATGTTTTTCGAATTTTTCATTATAAAATGTTGTATTTCCATCTTTATCTGTTGAGAATAAAGCATCCGGAAAATTCTGTAGAATTAATTCTGAATATTTATAAATCAACATTTTATTTGCTGACTCTGATGATTGTGGTTCATTTTTCTCTTGAATGATAGGTGGTTTTTCTGAGGATTTTTTATTTAGGAGGTCAGAGCATTCAGCGAGAAATCTGGGTTTTTCCCAAGTATCTACCCTTTGAGCATAAATATTTAAGACAGGAATGGTTCTATGATTTTGAAAATATTTAATAATTGAATCTGTAATTTCATAAGAAAGTAAATGTTCGGGAATCGTCTCGTATTCGATTCCACTCGAATCTAAATCTGCCATTTCACGAGAGATTTTATCCCTCGATAAAAGACCAATAGATACTCCTTCCTCTCCCAAGACAGGGAAATGAGAAACGGGGGTCATCAGAAAAAATTTATAAAAAGACTCTATCTTCATTTGTAAAACTTAGAAACATCTTAAAGCAAAGTCCTGAAAATTTCCTCTTTTGTCACCTTATTTATAATTTCTAATCTTAAAACATCATTCCAAAACCACTCAACCTTTAAAATTCAGGAAAATTCCACCTCTTTTTTTATAAAAATGGCATAAAAACTATGATTTTCCCTTCTTATGGATATAATATATTTTTATTTTATAGAAGTTTGGGTTTTTGGATTAAAAAAAAAGAGTTCAAATAGCCTGGAATTATGAGGAGCTCAAATCTAAAAATCCTACAAATGAAGAAATTTAATAACCCTATTATTCAAAAATAGGGTTATCTAAAGAATGAAATAAGGAAAAAAATTACTTTTTAGGTTCTTCCGATGTAGATGGTTTTGTTGATTCTTTGGATGCATCCCCAGCATTTTCTATTTTAGGAGCAGTATCTCTTTTGATAAAAATGTTAGTTTGCTCTAAAACCGAAATTCTATTATAAGTTATTATACCATAACAATCGTCTAGTAATTCCATGAGATCTATTGGTGGAGTATCTTTTCCAACAATATAAGTGAAAGATGTTGCAGTATCAGGTCGTTCAAATGGTACATTTGCAGTTATTTTACCATCTAACCATTTATTTTCTATGTAATTACGAAGGGTTTTTTTCAAATAATTGTAGTTGTTTGTTGTCCCATCATAATCTGTATCTCGATATTCACCTATCTTTTGTTTTTTATATTCTTTTTTCTCATCAGCTACAGTTGCAAATTCAATCAATCCTAGCATTGCAAATCTTCTGGCTCTACGAGAAGATACTATTCCTTCTTGATAAAGAGATATTTTATTTCTAAATAAGTTAGGTGCACTATTGTATCCCATTGTGTAAAAGTTTTCAGCTACTTTTAATTCTCTAAATGCCTGTCTTAGTAAATTTTTAGCTGAAGGATCTTTTACCCTTAGGATTCTGTTACTTGCAAACGTTAAAAGTACTCTGGTATATTCATTGTGTCTTTCTAAAACACTTTCATACATTTCTTTAATTTTACCCTGAGCTTCTCTCAAGGGTCTATAGGATACATTATAATCACCTTTAAAGTAGTACAATGATCCCTCTAAGTCTTTTTGATTTGCCTTTAAAAAATCATAGTAATAGGCATTATCAAGATTTCTGTTCTCTGGCTTTGATAATTCATCTAAAGTTAAATCTGAAGGACTTTTTTTGTTTTCTCCCTTAGGAGAAATCATGTTACTGATAGCAACATTTAAAAATTCCATATACATTTGGTTTTCTTTCATTAAAACCATTAAATTTTGCATGTTTGGATTTACGCCATTAGCTCTTCGTCTAGCTTCCATTTCTTCTAGATCTAGTTCAGGCGCAACAGCATGACTGACATGTGAAATTAATAATATTGAAAGTAAAACAAATTTGATAAGATCTCTACTCATATAAACAGCCCTTAGAATTTCTTATTTAACCTATCGGACGAGAACTGTTAATTTCCCTTAAAAATAAATAGAATCCCTCTATTCATATTAAAAAGTATTGAGAATGGAATTATTTTTTGAAAATATAATAATAAAAAGGCTCTTAATCTGAAAAATAGAGCTTTTCCTTTTGAAATCCTTATCTTAGTTAATTATTCTTTATGTATTCATACGGAGTTTTATTATGTCTCATAAAGTTTCTATTTTTTTATCAGTATCTAAATTTGAGAGATAGCTTCCTTTTCAAAATCCTCTTTTATTTTGATAGTTCCAAAAGTTCCTGTATCGTTTATTTTTAGATGCGGGTAAAACAAATTGTACTCCGTAAGCATTCGATCAAAGGGAAGATCATAAAAGGAACCAAAATCTTCTAAGTACTCCATGTGCTTTTTCCCTTCCCTATCTAAACTATGAAAAATTGAATTATTTATTCCATCAAATTCAAGAGGAAGAGTGTTTGTTTTTTCGCACAATGACTTATTAAAAGCAGGAGTTGCTTTTACCCAAACTCCATCCAAAAGTATATCAGCATAACCATGAAATACAAAAATATCTGTCTTCATTAACTCAAAAAGCCTCGGAGATGTTAGATGGTTTTTAACATTTGCAAATCCAATTTTTGCAGGTATTCCAACTCCTCTTATGCAAGCGACTAAAAGTAGAGCTTTCTCTACACAATATCCTGATTTTCTAATTAAAACTTCACTTGATCGGATTTTTTCTTTTTTTAGAACTATATGATAAGGATCATATTTAATTTTATCTCTAACTGCGTAATACAATGAGATAGCCTTTTGTTTTTCTGATTGACCACTATTAGTACTTTCTTTTATAAATTCCTGTATGCCAGTTGTATTGAAATCTATAAAATAAGTTGGCTGAAAGGCTTCGTTATTGATTATATTTTTCAAGAAATATCTCCAATGTATTCAATGGAACAGGTTTACTATAGTAAAATCCTTGGATATATTCACACCCACCATTTCTTAAAAACTCTAACTGATCATTTTCTTCAACCCCTTCTGCAACCACCTCAATATCTAATTCATGTGACATTGAAAGAACTGCATTAACTATTGCACAGGATTCCTTGTCATGAGGTATATCTTTAATAAAGGTTTTATCTATTTTCAGTATATCAATAGGAAATTTTTTGAGATATGCCAAAGAGGAATGACCGGTTCCAAAATCATCAATTGATATCTTAACACCTCTTGAATCAAGCTCTCTTAGAATAATTTCTGAAAGGTTAACATTTTTCATAGCCACCCCTTCTGTTATTTCAACCTCGAACATATCAGGAGAGAGATCATTAAGAGTCAGTAAATCTAAAATAAATTTTCCAATTCCAGGAACATGGAATTGTCTAGCAGAAATATTAACTGACATACGAAAGTTATGATATCCTCTATCATGTAAGTACTTCGTATCACAAGCTGCTCTCTCTAAAACCCATTTTCCTATTGGAATTATTAAACCGGATTCTTCTGCTGCTGGAATAAAATCCATTGGACTAATCCAAGTACCATTACTATTCCATCTTATAAGGGCTTCTGCTCCCGAAACTTTCCCATTTCTCAAATCTATCTTGGGCTGATAAACAAGTGTAAACTCATTATTTTCAATCGCTCTTCTCAAAGAATGAACTATATCCCTTTTGACACTTGTCTGTTTATTCATCTCAGATTTATAAAAAGTAAACGAATTATACTCTTTTTGCTTTGAGTAATACATTGCTCTATCTGCATTTTGAACTAATGTAGATGGATCCTCTCCATCATCCGGATAAATGGAAACTCCCATACTAATACTAGTATAAATTTGATTATCCATCACAGTTACTGGCTTAGAAAATAATTCTGATATTTCCATTAAAACTGGAAATATATCTAAAAAGTTTCCTAAAGAAGGATCAGATTTTATTATTACAGAAAATTCATCACCACCATACCTTGATAAACAATTTTCAGGCTTCATAAATTCACTCAATATATTACCGACTGTCTTGAGTAATTCATCCCCGATCATATGCCCTAGTGCATCATTAATTTCTTGAAATTTATCCACATCAAAAAGAACTATTGCACATTTTGAATCAGTTTGCTTACATAGTTGTATTGTTTTTTCAGTTTCCTGAAGAAAAAATTCCCTATTTTTTAAACCGGTCAACGAATCATGGTCAGCAGCAAATTTTAATGTTTGCTCTGCTAATTTAGTATTTGTAATATCAGAAAGAATAGTAATACAGGAATTATAAGATTTATTTTCTCCTATTTCTGGAACAAATCTAACTTTATAATACTTCATTTTTTTACTTCTTATTTGAAATTCGATTTCCCTAATTTCTCCAAGTGCAATTGATTGAGCCAAATTATTTTTAAATTCTCGTATTACATCTGTATTTAAATTAAACTCATCAATAGATTTTCCTATTACTTCCTCAGTAAATAATGTATCTTCATAGTTTTCATAAGTATTTATAAAAATACATTTTAATTGAGCATCAAATCGTAATACAAGATCTGGTAAATTTTGTAGTATAGATTTATAATTTTTTTCATTCCAATTAGGATTTTCATTATTTATATCTGAAATATCATAAAAGAAAAATATAAATTTATCAGAACCAATTTCAGAGCTTTCTAAATAAGGATTAAATGAGGTACGGTAATTTTTATAAGTTTCCTGATTATTTTTTATTTTTATATCCTGCTTAATAACTCCAGCTTGAAAAAGCTGTGAACTCCTATACTGACTGATAGAAGATTGAATTTTTTGAAAAAAGACTGATTTCTCTTCGGGATGTATCAACTCAACAAAAGCTGTTAGATCCTTAGACAACAAGTCTTCTTCTGATTTTCCCCATACTTTTTTTAAGTTATTATTAATGAATACAATTTGATTTAATCGCGAATCGTAGATTAAGACTATTTGTGGAAAACCATCTACATTGAATGCAGAATATTTATAACTATATGGCTCAAAATTATTCAAAGTTTCTAAGAATCCTTCAAATAATTCCCCTTTCTCATCAACGAAATTTCCATGCATTACCAATGGAACTTGAGTATTTTGATTTTTTAGAAATAAAAAGTTTTCTCTGATATTTTTAGGTGAATCAACTAAGATAGATTTTATAATTCTTGATCTATCTTCTGGAAATATAGATTCCCAGAATAGCTTACCATTTTCAAGCAAGTCATTGGATTTATACCCCAATATTTCAAAAGTATTTGAACTGAGAAAGGAAAACTCTAAATTTTCATTCCTTTTGATTCTAAAATAAACTGGTGGCATATTATTATAAATACCTTCTATATTGTTGAACTAAAATCAATTCTATTTTCAGAAATAGAGACTTTTTAAAAAAATTAAATGATTTTTACTTATTTTTACCTCTAAACCTTCCACTCTTCAAATTACCTGTCCGAACTTTATGGATTCTATCTAGGCTTTCTAGCATAGAATGCATGGATATTTCTCTTTCCGGAAGCAAATCTCCTGATTCGAGTGTTTTTAACATTTCACATTGATCTGAAAGATTGCAACATTCAGCAAGTTTGCAAATTGATTGTGATTTTTGCAGTTCGGGAAAGGATGCTAATAATACCTCCCGGGGGATATGAAAAATTCCCCATTCTTTTATTCCAGGTGAGTCTATGATATATCCAGATGGAGGAATAGAAACTAAATAGGAATTTGTGGTTGTGTGCCTACCCTTTTTACTGGAATTACTGATTGTATTCACTTTTTGTATATCCTCGCCAAACAGAGAATTTATGAGGGTAGATTTTCCCGACCCAGAAATTCCTACAAAAAATGTAGTTTTTGCTAGGAGAGACTCTCTAAGTGTCTGGATTGAAATAGGGTCTTTATAAGAAACAGGTAATATTTGGTAACCAAGATCCTCATAAAAGTGAGTTTTTTCATTTAGCTCTGCTTCTGTTAGTAAATCTTTTTTTGTAAAAATAATAATGGGATGTATTCCCGCCTGATAGCAGGCGGCAATACTCCTGTCAATAAATCCGGTTTTTGTCTCTGGATCTGTTAGGGAGGCAATAATCCCTACATTATCAACATTTGCACATAAAACATGGCTATCTCCCTGTTCACTTTTTCGTATAAGAAAATTATCCCTACCTAATCGATTAAGAATAGTGTAATCAGAAGATTGTTTTTTTTCTACATATACACGGTCTCCAACTGCTATTGGATTTCTTTCATCCCCTTTATCCAATCTTAACTTTCCCCGCAGAACAGCCCTATTATAACCCTCTCTTTCGTTGTATATTTCATAAAATGCTCCAAATATTCTTGAAACTCGAAATATAATCGGCTCTATTGGTTCACTTTGTTTTTTTTCTATTGTCATTCTAATTGATTAAATTATCTTTTACTGAGTTTGTATATATATTAGTAATAAGAAAGAATACAAAAAGAGTTATTATGATACCAGCAGAAAAAAATATACCAGATCAAAAATTACTGAAGGCTCTTGATAGCCTTAAAATAAGTTTATTCACAATGAATAATACATCTAAAATTTGTTCCCATATTGTAAATTTTATAAAAGAAAATTTTGAAGCAGAAAGTGTTAAGATTTTTGTATTGAATGAAGAAAGTGCCAGTTTTTTCCCTTATGATCAACCCACAGATGAAAGTTCAAAATTTACACTTTTTAATCTTTTTATACTCTGGATGGCAGATCATGATGGAATTTATTCAATAAAAGAACTTTTAACTGAAGATAAAAGCGACATCAAAGAAATTGTATTAGATATTTCTAATGTTCATAACTTTTCTTTTGTGATTCCTATGATAATGAATAGCAGTTTAATTGGTTTTATTTTTATAAACAATAATAATAAAGAGATTTCATCTTTTCAAAAAGAATGTCTTACAGAATTAAAAACTATTTCTGTAATGGCTATTTCTAATGCAAGTTTTTATGAAAGATTAATCATACTCACTGAAACACTAGAACAAAAAGTCAAAGAAAGAACTAAAGAATTAGAAGAAGCACAATCTCAATTAGTAATTTCGGAAAAAATGGCTTCTCTTGGAGTAATGGTAGCAGGTATTGCACATGAAATCAATACTCCTACTGGTGTTATAAGTAATTCTTCCGAAAATTTAGGAAGCAATTTAGACTATATATTTTCAAATTTAACTTCAATTCATAAAATTTATAGCTCTTCCCCTGAAATAATTTTAAATTTTGAAGAAATAATAAATGAAATACACAATCAAGAACAGAGAGCTAACTTAGATTCTAGGGAAAAACTAAAGGTAAAAAAAAGATTAAGAGAATCTTTGAAATCAGAAGGATTTGATTCTAATATAAATGAAAATATAACTTTATTTCTAGTAGATAGGAATTTACTAAATTTAGAAAGTAATATCATAAAAATAGTTAGAGAATTAGGAATTGAATCACTTCAAATTATAGAAAATTTTGCTGGAATGCATAGAAATTTAAGCCATATTAGATACTCTATTAAAAATATTGTAAGAATCATTAGAGCTTTAAAATATTATTCGCACTTAGACCAAGCTAGAGAAGAAGAAGCTAATATAGCTGAAGGTATTGAAAATACACTTATCATTATGAGTAATCAGTTAAAACATAATATAGAAGTAATAAAGAACTTTACAGAAGTTCCTAAGATACTATGCAATCCTGATGAACTAAATCAAGTATGGACGAATATAATACAAAATTCAATACATGCCATCAAAGAGAAAGGGACACTCATGATTAATATTTTTTCAGAGAACATGTTTGTTTGTGTAGAAATAAGTGATACGGGATTTGGAATTCCGAATGAAATTATTGAAAAAATTTGGGATCCATTTTTTACAACCAAAGATCAAGGTCAGGGTACAGGTTTGGGCTTAGGAATTGTGAAAGGAATCATAGATAAACACAAAGGAAAAATTCTAGTAAAATCTAAACCTGGGGAAACCATTTTCAAAATCAAATTACCAATAAATAGAAATGAAGTAATACCTGATAATTCATGATTTATAATTATTATTGGAAAAACTATAAATTATATCTTTAAATTCTATTTTTTTAAATACTTATGAAAAAATAGAATTGTCTAAGATTATATAAGTTTTTAAAATTTATATAATCTTAAAACCGACGAAAAGGAATTTAAATGATAAACTATTTAATAAGTGCTCTATTTGCACTAGTTTTTATAAATAACTCTATTTTTCCCCAACAACAGGACACTGAATCTGTATTGTTTAAAATCCTTAAGAAAAAAACTTTAAATGTTTCTGTTGGAGCGGCATATGAACCCTACTACATTGCTAATCCCAAACCAGATTATCCCGGGTTTGAAGTTGAAATAGCGGAAAAATACGCTGAATTTTTAGGGGTAAAATTAGACAAGGTCATTCCTCTGAATAATTTTGGAGAGCATGCTAGAGCAGTAAATGATGGTACTGTGGATGTATCTCTTGGAAACTCGTCTGCGTTAGGTAGAATGAAACAGGTATATTTTAGTGATCCCTATATAATTATTTCCATTGGAGGTTTAGTTAATAAATCAATACTTCCTCCAGAACAAGAAGGGGATATTGTTTTAAATAAAGCATTTAGAAGTGTTTTAGATTTAAAAAGTATCACGAGAATTTCATTTGGTGCAAAAGATAAAACAGCAAACTTAGATTTCGTTAAAGATACCTTTGGTCAATTCCCTGTAACTCCTTTTGAGAATGATGAAATTGCTTTAGAAGCTCTTATAAATAATAATATAACTGCATATATTGCTGATAACTTATATATTGAAGGATTACTTCAAAAGTATAATAATCTTAGGGCAAGATTTCTACCGCTTACTACTCCTATTATGGAAAAACAGGTTTCCTTTTGTTTTAAAAAATATGATGTCCAATTAGAATCAAATTTGAATCTTTTTGTAAGAGATTTGAAAAGGACAGGAACTATCAATGCCCTTCGAGAAAAATACTTCAATAGCAATAAATGGTTAAAAGATAGGTAGTAATAAAAACTAAAATTCACTCTATGAGATCTATCTTTTTAATAATATTTATTCTAAGTAGTAATATATTATCACAAGATAATAGTGAACAGGGAACTAAATTTAATCTAACTGGAAGTATGAGATTTAGAGGTTTTGGTTTATCAAGAGATATTTTAACTAGTAGAATTAATTCAAATTCTTTTTCGAATGATATTGAGGGAAGTTATAGACAAATTGCAACCACCAATTACAATAATTACCAATCGCAATTCAATAAAGTAATTTCCGGGAATCCGTCTACAATAAGTAAGAGAAAAGAAAATCTAAATTATATGGATTCCAGAATTTTATTGAACCTGGAGTTTATCACTTCGCAATATTTTGATGGAGTCTTGGGTGTTCAAGTGGGAGATGTCCCTTTTGGTGGTAGAGGTTTAGTGACTAGTGGTACTACACCAAATGTTAGAGATCCATACATTCTTGGGGGAGGAAGTGGTGGTGAAAGTGGACAAACTAATCCTATCAACATACAAACAAATTTAATGTATTTGAATTTTCGATTGAGAAATTATGATTTTTACTCCAGAATTGGAATTCAACTTTTTTCCTCCCAACAGGGAAGGGTTTTCTTTGCATCTGGTGCTGGGGTACTTATGAATAAAGACTTTAAAGAAAATAAATTCTCTCTGGAGGGAGGATGGATAAGAACACGAGAAAGAGGTATCTCTGATTTAGATAATAACGGTTACAATGATAAATCTAAAAATATAAACGTTTTTTTTGCAAAATTAAGGCTATATAAAATTAATAATCTTAAGAATGAAATATATTCTTACACCTCATACGATAATGATATAACTGATGAAAATAGAGAAACTGGAAGATTATATTGGCATGGATTATTCAATGAATATACTACTTCTAATTTCAATTTAATTATTCATGGAGTATATAACCATGGCAAAGTAAAAAGTATGAATAAGTTAGTGGATTCAACTGATGCCTCTATAATTCAAAAAGAAAATACATATAAAATTAATGGTGCTCTGGGTGATATTCAGTTGTCCTATTTTTATAATAATAAAGTGAATTTGAATACAATAGTAGTTGGTACTACAGGAAGACCTGGGTATGATAATGATGGAGTGGAAGCTAGCTATAAAAATAAAGGTTATAGAACCCTCTCCCCTGGATTTGCAGTCTCCAACTTAGCAATAGATTTTACAGGAGGATATGCACTTTTTTCTGCTAAAAATATGAGTGGTTTAGTTGAATATGGTGGATTTTCTAATATTGTATTAGGACCTGTTCAGTTTACACTTGGGTATTATCGACTCTATGCAAGCATGGCTCCTAGACTTGGTGTAAATAGAGATTTTAATTCTCTATTTGGAAAACATTCTTCCACCTATTTAGGTGATGAGTATAATTTTAATCTAAGATGGAATGTTTTTATTGATTTTCAAATGATTTTTCGTTCAGGGATTTTTTTTCCGAAAGACGGAATTAGAGCTATTTTTGATTTTCATGGAGGCTCCTATATTCAAGAAGCCTTCTTAAGTGGAGAGTACAAATTTTAAATTAACTTTGGTCTCCTTTTTTCTTTTAAAGCTTTCATGGATTCTAATAAATTTTCTCGTATTACAGGAATACCAAACCAAGCAAGTGAATCTTTTAAAAAATCATCAAAATCTTTTAAGGCTCTTCTATTTAAATTTTGTTTTGTATATCGCAAAGCAGAAATTGGAAATTTAAAAACAGAATCTAATTTTTTTGTGGATAGTTTTCTTAGATCTTCTCGGGAAGGAGCAATCTCATCAATAAATCCTATCTCTTTCGCTTCTTTCCCCTTATAAGTTGTAGCCTCTAGACAGACCTCATTAATCTTATTAGGTAAAATTGAATCTTGTATTTTATATACAAACATTCCAGGGAGAGGTAATCCAACCATAACTTCTGTAAAACCTATCCTACAACCAGTGTCTAACATATATTTATAGTCACTAGCTATTGTGATTACTGCTCCTCCACCCATTGCATGTCCGGTAACCTCGACGGCAAGAGGTTTATCAAAATTAAGAAGTTCTCCAAATAAAAAACAAATCCCTCCCACACTTTCAGGTAACTCTGCTTCGGTTGTATTTAAAAGAGAATCCGCATCGAGGCCATTGCAAAAAAACTTTGGATTTTCAGAAGTTATGATTGCTCCTTTTAAAGTATCATCTTTTTTAATTTCTCCTAGTATATTGCCCAATTCTTTCATATTTTCTTTTGTGAGAGAATTTTGTTCATTAGTTTGAATAGTTATGATCTGGGCTTTTCCATTGTTAAGATTAATAGGTTCTAATTTGTAGTTCATACTTTAATTTTTATATAGTCAGTATGTAGTCAAGAATTTTGTAGCTCCAATTTCTATTTCAAATTTTGAAAATATTAGCTTTTTTTTTAATTCGTATCCTCTTTTTTCAAAGTGTAAACTAATAATGATCTTACTTAATGAATTAAAGATAGAAAGCCAAATTCACTAAGTAATTTACAAATACTCATTATATAATAATTTTTAATTTTAACTAACCAGCCAATGTATTTGAAAATAAATTTTACTTATAAAAGTGGTTAGAATATTATTATAGTATACTTTTATTTTTTTTATTAATAATTATATTAAATTTATTTAAATTTTTAAACATTAATAAATTTTTTAAAAATATTTTATTAATTAATAATAGACTAATTCTATTTTTCTCGCTAGACATTTTATCCCAATTAATTTAAGTTAAGTACTACAAAGAGGAACAAATGATTCAATTTTGGGTTTTTATCATCATGCTATCTATTGTCACAGGTTGTGGATATTATTATTTAGGGATAAAGTTTTTACATAGAGTCGAAATATCTCATTCCTATACAATATTAGGATGGTTAACTATCATTTTCCTATGGGTATTAACTCCAAGTGCTTACATAATCAGCTTATTGGATTTGATACGAGAAAAATCAAAAACCTTTTCCCTTTTAGCATTTATAAATTTCGGTTTTTTTACAATTCTTCTATTTTTCTCAGTAGCTTCTGATCTTTTTTTATATATATACAATAAATTTTTTACCTCCAATTTATCTGAAACACAAATTCCACTAGGTGAGAGCAGAAAAGACTTTCTTCTAAATTTTATCAATCCTTCCATATTGGGTTTTAGCTCACTTTTAACTGGTTATGGATATGTTGAAGCTACAAAGGATTGGACTGTTGAAAATGTTAAAATTAAAATTTCAAATCTATCAGAAGAGTTGAAGAGTATAAAAATTATCCAAATCTCAGATATACATGTAGGACCAACAATAAAACGAGATACAATTGAACGTCTAGTAAAAAGAGTAAATGATCTAAATCCTGATATAATTGCTATAACTGGAGATCTAGTAGATGGAAGCGTATTACAATTAAGAGAAGATGTTGCACCATTAAAAGACTTAAAATCTAAATTAGGAACTTTTTTTGTAACAGGAAATCATGAGTATTACAGTGGAGCAATATCTTGGATCAAAGAACTTAATAATTTGGGAATCAAAACTTTGCTGAATGAAAGCTTAGTATTAAAACTAAATAATACTAAAATATTACTATCCGGAGTAACTGATTATAAAGCAGGAAAAATAATTCCTGAGCATGAAACCAACCCTGAAGCCTGCCTCTTGAATCAACCACAATGTGATATAAAAATCCTTTTGGCTCACCAACCTAAAAGTATATTCAGAGCTTCTAAATTAGGTTTCGATCTACAACTCTCGGGTCATACACATGGTGGTCAATATTTTCCTGGCAATATACTAATATATCTTTTTCAGGAATATGTAACTGGACTATATAAACATGAGAATACTTGGTTATATGTCAATAGAGGAACAGGTTATTGGGGTCCTCCCATAAGAACCGCCAATAGTCCAGAGATCTCCTCGATTACATTTGTTGAAGGCTAATTTATAGTTTTGTAAGTATTTCATATCCAGTTGTAGTAGCTAAAATGGTATGCTCATATTGAGCAGACCATTTACCATCTTTGGTGCGGACTGTCCACTTATCCTGTTTAGAAAAAGTAACCTCAAAGGTTCCTAAATTAACCATAGGCTCAATTGTAAAAGTCATTCCCGGTTCAATTTTAGCTAATTTCTTAGTTTGACGAAAGTGGGGAACTTGTGGATCTTCATGAAACTTTCTTCCTATTCCATGACCCATGAGGTCTCTAACAATTCCATAACGTTTTGCTGTTAAAAAATCATCTATTGCATCAGAAATATCATTTATTCTGCTTCCTGGCTTAACTTGTTCAATACCAATCCACATTGCCTTTTCTGTATCAATCAATAATTGTTCAATTTCGGGAGAAACTTTGCCCACTTTGAAAGTTTTAGATGTATCACCATGATATCCATCTAAAATTGGAGTTACATCAATATTTATTATATCACCATCTTTAAGGATATCTTCTTTTTTTGGAATCCCATGACAGACAACATCATTGATTGAAGTACAAATTGACTTGGGAAAACCTTTATAATTCAATGGAGCTGAAATTGCACCTTTTTTATGAGTATAGTCATGAACAAGATCATTTAACAAAAGAGTATTTACTCCAGGTTTGACATAAGGCTCAATGAAATTTAGAATTTCTGCGGCTAGTTTTCCCGCTAATCTCATTTTTTCAATCTCTGTACGATTTTTAATATAAATCAAAACGAAGTAAATATCCTTTAGAATGTTTCTAAGTACATATTTTGAGCCCAACTAAAGAAATAAAGAAAAAAATAAATACCTAATATTTTGGTTTAATTAAAAACAACAAAAGTAGGTATAAAAATAAATCTTTCACTCCTAAAACTTGGCATTAAATCCAGTGTAATAAAATTTGGGCCTAGTTGGATTGTATTGAACTTCATACGCATCCATAAGATTTTCAACCCCTACAAATAAAGAAAAATTATCATCTAATCTTTGCTCCACTCTAATATTTAAAAGCGTATAAGGTTTACTATAAACTAATCCATTTTGCCTCTCAGGATTATCTGAATTTAATATTCCAGTATTTGTAAATTGATTCGTATCACGATAAAATGGTCTTTTATCCACTCTCTTTCCTCTTATAAAAAGTTCTAAACCAAACGGTGAAGTATATGTGAAATTCAATATACCTGTATGTAAGGCTCTACCGTCTAATGGTCTATCATTTGTTAAATCCCTTGTATCAGTATGATTATACCCCAATTCTAATTGATATTTTTTTAAGAATCTAAATGCTACTGCTCCTTCACCACCCCGTGTATAACCTCTTGAAATATTAATTAATTGAAATCTTGTAAGTTCACCTTTATTAGATGCTAATAATTTATATTGTAATAAATCATATAAATCATTTTTAAATAAACTAGCAGAGAGTGTCATCCATGATACCGGATTATATTCAATATCTGCGTTTAATGTTATAGATTTTTCAGGTCTTAAATTTGAATTTCCTTCTACCACATAACCTACTCCTGGATTCTCAAATCGTAAAAATAGATCTTGAAAACTGGGAGGTCTAAATCCCCTACCATAGCTTGCCCTGAATACTAATTCTTTTGAAATATCATACCGCATTGCGAATTTAGGTGTTGTTTTATTTCCAAAAATCGAGTCTTCATCATATCTTACACCCGGAATAAATCGTAATGACTTCATCCCCATAAATGTCCACTCATCCTGCAAAAATGCAGCCCTTCTGGTTCTATATTTAAATCTTCCATTTATTCTATCAGATTCAAGCTCATCTGCAAATGATTCAACACCAGTCGATATCATATGATCAGGATGAACTTCATAATCTAGCTGAACGGTTCCCTGAGATGTCATATTATTTGTTAATTCTTTTGTAGGTCCGCTAGTACTTGCTCTCTGCTGATTTTCGTATTTATTCTCCCATCTACTGTAGTTTGTTCTAAATGAAATACGATTTCTTTTCCCAAAATCATATTGGAGAATACCAACTGACAACAAATCATTTGTTTTATTCTCTCTGTCATACACAGCTTTTGTTTGCGTTATGTCTATCCCAGATTGATCTCTATTATTATATATTATCCTACCTTTCGCCTGTAATTTCTCTCCTGGGTTAATTGTAAAATTACTTCCCACATTAATATCTTTGAATGCATTTCCGGTTGTTGCTTCTGTTGAAGGGTCAAGTTTATATCCTGGACTTTTATTAAATCCAGAAGTAAAATTTGCCGATATTTTCTCTTTTTTAAATCCAACATTAGCAGTACTGTGTAGATCTCCACCTGTCCCAAGTTGATTTCTTCTACCACTACCATATGTAGTACGAAAATTATACTCTTGATCTTTTTCAGTTTCTCGAGTGATCATATTTATAACTCCACCCATAGCATCGGCTCCATAAAGTGCAGATGATGAACCTTTCACGATCTCTATTCTTTCAATATTTTGAGTTTTAAATCTAGTTAAATCAACAGCATTATCCAAACGACCTGCAATACGCTCGCTATCTACTAAAAATAGGACATATTGAGAATCCATTCCAAGCATCCTAACTCTTGATCCACCAAAAAATGGAACAACATCTACCCCTAATTGACCCTGTAATACTTCTCCTAAATTCCTTGCACCTGTTTGTTCAATTCTTTTTCGAGAAATCACTTCGGTCATAACAGTTGAATCTTTTAATCTTTGTTCTCTTCGTGATCCTGTTACTACTATCATTGATTTTTCATCAATAGGAGATAATTCAGTTTTTGTTTTTTTTTCAGGTCGGGTTAGATCTTTCGTCTCTTCACTTTGAGAATATAAATTTATTCCAAAAATAAAAATAATTATTAAACTAAAAATATTAATAAATTGATAAAATGATTTATAATACATATTCAATAAGGAATTTGCTTCCACCAAAAAGTTATATAGCCTGAAGTACCAGCCGTATTATAATAACCCTTGATCTGAACTTTATAATAATTGAAGGAATCACTGCTTCGAACTATATAAACCTTGTTAGAAGGAGTAAGGTCACCTATCTTATAATCATACCAATCCCTCATAACCGGACTACCTACATATGGTAATCCAAAAGTAGCCGCCTGACTTCCTGAAATATTATTACCCACATTTACTTGAACATTTGCAGTATCTACTTGGAAACTTGAGATAGGACAATTTGTAGAAGAATTAGAGACTGAATTAAAATCAGTTTTTCCCGTATAACAAGATCCTCCTAATCCAATGGATGTAGTACCTGAATTTGTACTAACTTTAAATCTCTCAAAACCTATATCCCAAATTGTATCATTTGATTGAACTCTGGTACTAAAATCAAATCTAGCAACAATATCAAAATTACTTGCATTTATCACTGTTTCAACATGACCATCTGAAAGGACAGTATTAGAAACTACTAAATTTTTTTTTGCTGCCTCTTGTTTAAGATAATCTGTATAAATAAAATTTTTTAATGCTAGTAAATCTGTATTCTGAGCTTTATTCACCCTTGCACAAAATAAATTCACAAAGATATATATCATTAAGATAAGTTTAATGGAAAAATTCATATAACTATATTAAATCAAAAATGAAGGATTCATTTGAATCTAAAATCTTTCATTTTTATTTTCTTTATTATTGAACTTTTCTTACTGTTGATGCAACTGCAGGATATACCAATTGATAAATAACAAAGGAATAACTTCCTGCGGTATTTATTGTATATCTCCATGTACTACTATTTACAACAGATCTTGTATATGCAGATGCTTTCGCAGTTGTATCTAATTGTGAACTTGTCGCAATTGGACAATCAGAAGTACTATATACCAATGGCAAAGCATCAGTTGAATCTCCATCAAAATCAGCAACATCCACTGTTTTAAATTCAAAGATCTGTCCTACAGTTGCATTAGCTATTTGAGATACTGCAATTGAATGAGTTACAACGGGAACTTTTGAATATGATACTGATTGTTCTGAGGTCGTTATTGTAACTGGATTGGCAGAAGCTGTAACTGTTCTACTTGACTTTATAACATTTATACTACAGGTCCCACCACTGCCCAATAGACTTGCCACAACCAAGAATTCTGGAGTTTTATCATCCTCTTTTTGAGTTTGAACTATATTACAATTCGTAATTAAAATATAAAATAGGATAGATAATCCTAATGAGAGTCTTTTCATGATATCCTTCAATAATAAATATTATTTGGGGCTCGAGGCAAAGATATCTAATTCAGATAGCATCATTCCATTGTAACTAAATGCTAATTTTGCTTCTTCCAAAAGTTCCAACTTTTGAAAATCTTCCAAATCTAGGCTATCTAACCGAGCTCTATATGTATTTTTGAAGTGATCTACGTCCCCTATCGGAAACGAATAAAATGAATCCCCAAACCCTTTTTCTAGAGAGAATATTTTTCTAATTATCCCTCCGAGGATTTGTCCTCCTGAAAGATCTCCAAGATATCTCACATATAGATGTGAGATTATTTTGTAGGTTTCTTTCTCTGTAATCTTTTTTATGTGGTCTATATATCTAATTGTCTTTTCGGTTGGAGGACCGGGATGAAAGGAAGCCCCACCAAAATAGATCAAATCTAAATACAATGCTTTTGTTCTATGTAATTCAGGGAAGTATAATTTTTCTATATTTTTATCAGATAGCTTTAAATTAACACTATACTCTAATTCGTTATAAAGATAAAAAAAGCTCTCCAAATATTTTAGATATGTATCTTTACTCACTTTTCCTCTAAATAAATCCTTCAAAAAACTCGATTGCTCAATATTCCTATGAACTTCTGATGTCCCCTCTCTCAATAAACTTGATAATATCATTTTTACCACCCTATAATTGATATTGAGAATCATTATCAATTATAGTCTACTATTTTTTATGATTTAGAAATTAATTGTAAAAAATATAATTTTGTCATTCAAAGGAATTATGATCTAGCGAAATTCAAAACGTCTTCTAGGTTTTAATTCAATTAATTTTGTATTCGCAGTTTCAGACTCTTCAATTAAATACTGCACAGTTTTGGCAACATCTTCAGGCTCCAACATATAGTCTTTTCCCTGCAATTTAGCTTCGTCTAATCCCCCAAATCCAGTTCTAACACTCCCTGGGCATACAACACTGACTCCAATTCCATATTGCTTTAGATCTTCTCGCAAAGACTCCGTAAAGCCATTCACTGCAAATTTAGAAGCGGCATAAGCCGTTCCACTCTTAAAACCATTGAGTCCTGCAACAGAGGAAATATTTATTATATATCCAGATTTTGCCTTTATCATATGTTGTGTTACATATTTTGAAAACAAAAAAGTTCCATATAAATTTACTTTTTGTATCTCGTCAAATTCTTCATAGCTAAACTCATCTACCCTTTTAAAATTCCCGATACCCGCATTGTTTATTAAAACATCTATTTTCCCGAATGTATCTATCGTATTTTGGACACATTTTTTTATATCTTCTTCTTTTTTAATATCACCCAAATAATATATACATTTATTATCATTTTTATTAATTTCATCAGATATAATATTTAAATCTTTTTCTGATCTAGCAAACAAAGAAAGATTATTATTCTTTCCAGATTCTAGAGCGATAGCTCTTCCTATACCCTTACTTGCACCTGTTATTAAAATTGTTTTTTTTGTCATACAAAATTCTCCATTTATTTTTCATAATTTTATTTATTCATAAGTAACTATTTAATTCTAGCTAAAATATAATCAATTGACCAAATCCTTTTGAAGAAAGATAGTTATCTAGTGCCACTTGACGTTGGTATAATAATCAAATATATCGTGGTTCGCATTGGGCAAGGAAGTATTAGAATCTGCCTAGCCAGAATATTTTTTACTGTGTATTTGTTTTGGATATAAACTCAAATCGATTTCACTTCCCAAAAATACTCCAGATGAAAAAACATGCCCATAGCCAAATCCAGTTCCAATAAATTCCCTCGAGCCTTCTTCTATTCGATATCCATATTGTTCTAATTACGTATCCCATATCGCTTGGTTTTGGTAGTAATTAGAAATTTCCGCACTCAAACCAAGTGAAAAATTTGAATTTAAATTTTACCTTTTAAAAATAAATTTTTTACTTAATTTCACACATTATAATCAATTTTTACTTTTAAACTATATATTTCTATAGCAATATTAAAAAATTTTATCAAAAGATTTTTATCATAATTTTTTATAAAAAAGATTATTTGTTCATTCAAATTATCTTTTTTTATAATATTTTCTTTATAATTATTTAGAATTTTCAATTTAACTTCCTCTGTTAGATTTGATAAATCTAGCAGGGCAGAAACCTTATTCCCTTTTTTTGAATTTGTAGGACAGGAAGTTAAATAGCCAAAATTATCTTTAAAATCAAATATATTTTTATCATAAAAAATTGCAGGGAATTGATTTTTACTACATTCAGTTGAAGTCAGGAAAAATTCTGCACGAATATGATCTTCATCAAAACAATATACTTTTCCAAATTTAGTAAATTTTTTTACTTCTTCATTTTCCAATAAATATTCTAACTTTTTATAAACATTAGAGTTTTCTAATTTAGTATAAAATTGATTTTTTAAATTCCGTGCTAAGCGAAATCGTATTGGTATATTAAAATTCATACATGATTGAAACGTCTGCGGTAAATCTTCTATTGAAAGTATTGAATCATTCGCAAAGTGGGTAAGTTGTGATAGTGCATTAGCTTCTTTTAAATTTAAAATTACTTCATAGCAATTCCTGCAACCTAATTTACCATCCCTGATAAATTCATTAACTCCAGTTCCACAATAAAAGCATATAGCCCCTTTACTCATGTAAGAATAGGTTGTAATTCTCCTGAAAGGATACGATTCCTTCTATTTGCAAATGAGGCTAATTCCATGTCATGGGTTACCAAAATCATAGAAAACTTAAATTCCTTTTGTAAATCCATGATTAGTGCCATAAGGTTCCTAGAGTTTTCTCGATCTAAATTCCCGGTTGGTTCATCTGCTAGAATCAATTGCTTACGGGAGACGAGTGCACGTGCAACACCTACTCTTGCGCTTTCCCCTCCTGACAATTGAGAGGGAAAACTTTCTAATCGCTCTCCAAGACCAACCATAGATAACATGGTAGCCGCTTCTTTTTTTGCTTTGTTTGGATTCATTCCAGAAATTAAAAGAGGAATCATTACATTTTCTAATGCAGAAAAATCAGGTAAGAGGAGATGATGCTGAAAAATTAAAGAAATTTTTTGAGCCCGAAACTTTTCTTTATCTATTGACGAAATATTCGCAAGATCAACACCGCAGACATCTACTTTTCCAGAATCAAAGTCATCCATGGCACCAATAATATTTAATAATGTAGATTTTCCTACACCTGATGCACCTTCCACTGACACTATCTCACTGGAATTTACCTCTAAATTTATATCTGATAGAATCGGAATTCCTTTATCTGAAATAAAATAGGACTTTCTAAGTTTTTGAATGGAGACAACTGGCATATTTTAAATTTAATCTGAAAAAATACTTGGTAGAGAGCAAGTATAAAAGAATTTTTAAACTATTTTTAACCGAAAATAGCATAAGTTATTGATATTTTAAGGTAAAATCTTTTCTTATAATAACTATCTAAACATAGATTGAGGTTCTTCCGGTTATGTCATCAGACAAATACTATTTTTTTAAATTATCTGCCAGAGATGTTCCATCGAGAACCCACTTATTGATTTGTATGACGATTATCGATACTATTTTTAAAATAGATCGATTCGATTTGATAGTTTCTCAAAATTCTGAAGCCTCTTCTATTGGAATTATTGATACATATAGAGATTGTATGAATAAAATTCAAAAACTTACCCTAAGTGGTCAGTTTTCACAGAGTTCTACTATCAGCCTAACGAATTCATATAATAATTCATTCGCTCAAGAAGGTTTTATGACTGAATTTGCACATTATCTTGAAAAAAATGATACTGTTAAAATGAAAACCTTATTTGAGCAAAATATTCATAAAATATTAGGAAGATCGGAATATGACTATATTTGCCATATTGATCAAGTCACACAAGAGGAGCTCGAAGGAAGTTCTAACCTACCTACAGAAGAACCTGAAAAAAAATCACCATATCCTTCAATTCCTGATGATGCGAGTATTTTAAATTACCAATTCGTTCTATCTCCCGTAGGTGGGACTATTGCAACCGAATTAAGAATTGGTGATAAGGTTCAAATTAAAATTAACAAAGATACTCCTACGGGAGAAAGCACTATTAATGGTCTTAAATTAAAAGCAGAAAATGGACAAATCCTTCCCTGTCCGGCAGAGATAGTTGATATTATAAAAAAAGAAAAGAAATCAATTCTATTTATAGTTAAAGTGCTAGAAAGGGTTTATGGTCTCTATATAGAAGAAGAATCTGGAGTAAAAGTGAAGATGGCAGAACTCTCAACCGTTTCTAAAGATGAGAAATTCATCCGAGAAAAAGTAGCACAGGGAGAGGGTGGCTTAATGGTTCCTGCTATAGTTGCTGTTCTTGTTCTTGTAATTGTCTGGGTTTTGATTTATTTTCTATTGTAATGAAAAGAAAGTTTCTCTTACTCTTACCTATTCTAAGCCTTCTATTATGTATAGAAGCATTCTTTTTAAATATTAAGTTTTCTTATGAAGTTCCAAATATTATTAATTCATTTGAAGATCAATTAGAAGGCTCAATACCACCTCCAACCGAAGAAATTACACCTGAAATTGCTTTTTTACCTGGATTAATTTTTAAAATTTCTAAAATTAATGTAGCACTCTCTTACTTGAGAGAAAATGAAATCCCCTCCGATGGACAACTTGAAAAAACAATCGATAAATTAGAAAGATCTCTTTTGGCTATTAAAATATCTGCCTTCTTTTGGATTTTCATTGGATTATTATGTTTTTCAACATTCATTTCTATTTATATGAATGCTTGGTTTGGACCTTTTACCGGGAGAGTTTTATTCTTTTTATCAATACTCATTGGATTTCAAAATTTGACACTCTCAGTACCACATATGATTCACATTCCAATTTACGGATTCATAAATTTCATATCTCAAATTATTTTTATTATAATTATGATATGGGGTTTTAGATTGCTAGGAAATGAAAATGCTATTGAAAAAATGAATTTTTATTCACTTTATGTTGCTTCTCAGAATAATGAAGAAAGTAATACAGGAAAAATCATTTTACCAGAAAGGAAGTTGAATAAACCTAATTTTAAAAATTCAATTCTAAATTGGATTTTTGATTCTATGCCAGTAAAACTATTTTTGTTTATTTTTACAAATCAGATTGTAAGACATTTTATTATAATTATTGTTTCAGGTATTATCATTGGTAATATTATATACATACCACTTTTTTCTCTTCAAAAACACTATTCTTCACAATTCGGCTTTTTGCTATTTATCTCTGTTATAATTATGTGTATTTTTTATATTAGAAATTACTATATATTTATAAAAGAAGAAGGTACTCCTATTGGTAAAGCTATCATCATAAGCTCTGCTTTCCTTCAATTTCGTTTTCTAAGAAATGTTTTTTATTTTTTATTATCTACAACTGGAGTGATCTTTTTTATAATCGCAATTTTTCTAATTTTATCTTTAAATACAATTATATTAAAAAATTATGATTTAATTGATAAAACTCTTAATCTCTAAGAATCAAATTTTAGTCGTAAAAAATTAACTATTTGAATTGATATTTCTTCTTTTGATTGGTTTTCAATTTGAATTTGTATGCCATCGGTTGATATTATTTTTACGGATGACTCAGCTTCTCCAAACCCCTTTTCTCTTCCTACATAATTTGCAATAATATAATCAAGTCCTTTCTTCATTATTTTTTCTCTCGCATTTTCATCAAGATTATTTGTCTCTGCAGCAAATCCAATTTTATGGACTGATTTGTAATTTCTATTAATAACTTCTTGTGATACGGTTGCTAAGATATCCGGATTTTGAACTAAATTTAAAGAATAATTCTCTTCTGAAGTTTTTTTGATTTTATTCTCAACGTAATCCTGTGGTCTAAAATCAGCAGGAGCCGCGGCCATTATTATTAAGGTATTATCTTGTAATTCCTCGAGAATTGCATTTAGCATTTCTAAAGTTGTTTCAACCTGTTTTTTTAATCCTTGATATTCTTTGTACTTTTCTAAAACATTTCCGTAAATATAAACAGTATTAGGAATCCATTTTTGTAGTTCATTTACTATATGATACCCCATTTTTCCTGAAGAGGCATTAGAAATATATCGGACAGGATCTATCCATTCCCTAGTGGGTCCTGATGTTACTATTGCTTTATTAAATTTCACGACTTGTATGACATATGATTTTGAATCAGACGAGACTCAATTATACTATTATCAGCTAGCTTTCCTTTTCCCTCATCTCCGCAAACAACTATTCCCTCTAATGGATCAATTACCTCAACTCCATCATTCTTTAACTGGATAATATTACGCTGTACTGGCTTACTTAGATACATTCCAGGATTCATGGCTGGAGCTACAACAACAGGGCACTGTATCGCAAGATATGTTGAGCTAACAAGATCATCTGATATTCCATTAGCCATTTTCCCAATTATATTGGCTGTGGCTGGGACGATTGCAAATACAGATGCTAATCTTTTTACTTCAATATGGGCCATGTATGACTCATATTCATCCACTAAAACTAATTTTTCCGTTAAAGCCTCAAAAGTCGCTTTTCCTATAAAATTAAGAGCATTCTTTGTCATTATGACTCTAACCGGATACCCTGCTTTTTTCAAATTACGAACAATTTCACAAGTACGATAGGCGGCTATACTTCCAGTAACTGCAATCGTAATACATTTTTCAGAATCAATCATAATCTTCTTTTATAGGAAGTATTTGATCAGGTGTATGGTCATACCTAATATTTAATATTTTGTTACCTTCCATCTTTGTAACTGTGAGAGTTCCTTTTTTAATTGTAATTATACTTCCTTCTTTTGGAACATCCTCATGCTTTTGCAGAAAAAATCCTGCAATTGTTCTAACACCCTGATTATGCTCAATATTTTCTCCCAGAAGAACGTCATCCACTAGCTCATCCAACTCACTTTCCCCATCAATTATATAGGAATCAGTATTTATATCATGTGTTATAGGGTGTTCATCATCTGTTTCATCGCTAATCTGACCAAAAACTTCCTCGATAATATCTTCCATTGTTAATAGTCCTGATACCCCACCATACTCATCAATTACAATGGCCATATGTTGCTTTGCTACGCGTAACTTCTGCATTACTTTCTCGATAGACAAAGACTCATATACTATAACTGGCTTTTGCATAATTGATCTTACAGTCTCATTCTTATTTCTTGTAGAGTTGGATAGCCATTCAATTAGGGACTGGACATGTAGTACGCCAATGATATTATCCATAGATTTATCGTACACTGGGTATCTTGAAAATCTATTTTCAGCAATTACACTTAAAATATCTTTAATTTTTGCATCTTCTGCTAAACCAACCATATTTAAACGATGAGTCATGACTTCTTTCGCATCATGTTCCGAGAACTCGAAAGTATTTTGAATGATCTTTAATTCTTGCTCATCAATTGTCCCACGCCTATTCTGCTCTTCTAAAATTATCATAAGCTCTTCGGCTGTATGAACAAATTTATGGCTTGAATCTTGAATTTTTAAGGCGGTAAGAACTAAATTTGTGACACGATTTAATAGGAAAGTAACTGGATAAAATAAGTAATAAAAAAACATCATGGGAATTGCTGAGTAGATTGCCACCGTTTCATAACTCACAATTGAAATTGATTTAGGTATCAGCTCCCCCATTGTAATATGTAAAAATGTAATTACACCAAAAGCTAACATTATAGATACACCATGAATGTTGAAATCCTCCCCCAGTGGAAGATTCATCATAATAAAAAAAGATTCAATAATTTTAGCTACATATTTCTCGCCTAACCACCCCAATAATAAACTTGCAATGGTGATTCCAACCTGACATACAGATAGCATATCATTGAGTTGTGTAGCTACCGTTTTAGTAAGAGTAGCTAGTGGTCTGCCCTCTTTTATTAATTCTTCAATTCTAGAGGGTCTCAAGGAGACAATCGCAAACTCAGCTCCTACGAAGAAGCCATTCACTATAATTAAAAAAAATATTATTAGAATTTCAACAAACGGCATTAATTAGTTTTCAAACTCCAAGCATCAACCCATTCAATAGAATTTACCTCAAGGTCATGATCTTTTTTGAGTGTTTCTACAAAATGGGGAATATGAGCCGCTCCATATAACAATCCAAGTTCTGATGGATTTGTATTGATTAACTTTTCTTTTAGATAACCTAAAGCGACTTTATTTCTTTCTACTATGATTGCTTCTCTGGGGATTCTCATTTCTTCATTAAAACAAAGATCTTTTGCGGATTTAACCAAATATCCTGCCATTTTCTTTTTATACCAAAGTAAAACTTTGTTTTGATCGGTTTCATTTCTTAAAGAATCTCTACTTTCGTTATCCTGCTCAAATATATTCCTATTGTCGAGCGTTAAATTCCTGGACAACTCCTCTAGACTTAGATTTGTTTTTTGTAAAATTTCAGTGAACTGGTTCAAATTTACATCTGCATTGATCCAATTTGATTCTGGCTTTAAATAATCTGCTTGTTCTACAAATTTAAAACTAATCGCAATTTGATTTTGGAGATTTGTAAAGGTTTTAACATCCTGCTTGGTTCGATCTGGTTCATTTTTTACGCCAATTAATCCAATTGCACTTTTGGACGAATATGTCATTTTGATCCCTTCATAAAACAAATAATCAAGATCACGTATAATTCTCTGTAATTGCTGGTAGTATCTTAAATCTCCGACATGAATTACACCAATTACTTTCACACGAATTGAAGAATCTTTATTCGAAAGTGTATAAATTGGAGTTTGGAGTGCATTTTCAGTTAATCTTAAAAACTCTAGCTTATTATCCTGACCGAAGATTGAGAATGTGAATAATAAAAAAAAGCAAATACTTAGATACTTAAGATTATTTAATAAAAACAATTGAGATTTTAGATTGGAATGAAGACTCAATAATATATATTTTAGTAGTCTCATAGTAAAGGAATTGTACTACTATATGCATTATTTGAAAATAGAAAAATTATACTTTTAAAAAATAATTTAACCATTATCCTATTTTCTAAATTATGTCCAAAAGGGATTTTCACTGTATTCTTCCAATTGAAAAAATACTTCCCATATATAATAATGCAATCCTTTTTGAATATTTTGAATAAATATATTTTCGTGTTTTATTTGTAATAAGTCTTGCGTCAAATAATCCATATTTTTTGAGGTAAGGATCTTGATTTCTCTCTCTGAGAATAAAATATAAATTAAAATCCAGCTCTCTGTGGAGTCAAAAAAAGTATTTATATGTTTTTTTAATTCTTCTAACCTTTTCTCTATTGTGCCCCCTTTTAAAATATAAAAGATATCGAGATTCGCCTCTGCAAAAAAGATAATCTTTGACCGATTAGATCTGAATTTATTTTTTATCACTAAATTAATATTACCATAAAATTCATCAGTAAATACAGAATTAAATTCTTTATTACTCGAAGTTATGTTTAAATACATTGATTTCAGCATAAAATTACTTTTGTTTTTTCTTCACAGTATATAGATTTTCTTTACGATTATCCAGAGTATTTCCATTTTTATGTTTTACGGTTATATCCTTTTCGTATATATTTAATACACATCTATGCATATACACTTTAGTTCCAAAAATTATATTTTGTTCATTAGCAAGACGCGATCTCATAGCATATTGCTTTGTTTTGGATACATTTTCGTTGATATACCAACGATAGTGAACTAATGTATTATAGTCTTCGTCATCGACAATAGCAAATTTTCCCCTAGATAACTCAATTTCTTTCATTGCTTACCTTTCTCGGGATAATATTTTTGCTGAATGTAATAGTACCAAGCATTCTCGATTTCTTCAGAAATTCGAATGGATAGTGTATTCATTAGTCTAGCTTGAGCCTGTTCCTCTGACTCCCGATACCCCAATTGATCAGAAAAATAGGCTCTTACCATTATTTCATCCCTTTCGAGTGTTATTCTCTCTCCCCCTAACTCCTGAAGCTCTAATTTTGCTACTACTGTTATCTCAGAGCTGAGTTGCTGGTTACCTAAATCCAATAAATTTCCTACTTTTTGATAATGGTTTATGCTTCCATATAATTTAAAATAGGACTGGGATTTTTCTCTAGTTTGGATAAATCTTCCCCTGCGGTCAACTTCTGATTTGAGTGCTTGGGTTAGCATTATATGAAGCCCGGGACCATAGGAATTATTTTGAAAGTTTTGTATATATAGAACTCTAAGATTATCACTGATAGGCACTCCATTTACTTTAGGAGGAACACCTGGTTCTTTAAAAAAAATTGCACAATTGCTCAATTCTAAAAATAGCAGTAAAAGGCAAAAAGAAGTGCTTTTCATAGTTCCATTGTAATTTTCCGAATTCATTTATCTATCACAAATCAAACTAAAAGGATTGTATATTCTGTCTTGACAGATAAAAACTGTAAAGTATTTGGTTATTATGGTGATTAAACACAGAGAAATTCATCCAACTTGTCCGTTCTATTCTAAAAATTTATCCGCATGTCCTAGTTCTAAGGATGTTTTAAGCAATGAGGATTTAAATAATCTTTTGGATAATTGTTCTAAAGAATTCAAATCCTGTAAAATCTATTTAAAAGCTAACGAGAAAGCTGCTTAGTCCTCTTTTGGTTTTTTAGTTTGTCGGTACTGATCTAGTAGCTTATAATCACTTTCTGAAAACTCTAGGTTACTGATTACTAACTCATTATTCCTATCTTCATAGATTAAATGGTCTCTAGCCGCAACCCAAAACCTATCCGCGAAGAGTGGATAGGTTTTTATAGTATATCCTTCTTTCCATCTAAATATTTCTCCCTCATAACCAGATATGAATTCATCGGTCTGCATTGTAGGCCAGGGAGATGTTTTATCAATATCTACTAAGGTTTTAACTGCAAGAATGGGTCTCCCAAAAGCAGAAAAGCGAAGTTCTTGTATTGCAAGCTCTCCAATTAACCCTGTTACAATATAAGCATTTTTACCTGTTCCATAAAAAATTTTTGGTAAGGCTACATGCTCTAATAATTTCTCTTCTTCATTTTTTTTTGGATCCAACCAATACAACTGATACATTCCAGCATTTCCAGAAAAAATAAGAAAAGTTTTTCCTATTGGATATATATAATATCTATTTTTAATATTTGGAAGTGGAGGTGGAAATTTTTTTTTATCTATAATTAGTTTAGGTTGCTTTGGTTCATTCGTTGATTCCATATATAATGAGTCATCTATATAGTAGTAAATCGTAGTACCATCTGAGGTAATAGCTCCATGATGATTACAGGGAATAATAGAATTAGATACATAAGATTCCTTAGATTCAAGAAGTGATACAGCATAAATACGACATCCCGCGCTATTTGGTAAAGATATCGATACAAGTGCATGTTCGGCATCCGAAGAAATACTTAAATTTACAGGTATCTGTCCAAATATTGTCTGTTTTACTAAAGGATTCGCTAAATCTCTAAAAATAACCGACTTCTCTTCTGTAAATACTACCCGATTTCTATCATTTGATAATTCTAATATATGATGCTCTTTTGTTTGCTTATCCGATAAAATCTCATCTTCTTTTTGTTTAGTAGATAATTTCTCTTTTATTTTTGTATTTGCAGTTTCATATTTCTCATCTTCTAATAATCTATTTATAATAGTGTTATCATCTTCTTTGGTGTCCTTGCAGGAATTTAAAAAAGTTGTAATAAATAAAATTATAAAAAAGTTTATAATTTTATTTATATTTATCATATATCTTCTTCAAACTCAATATCACTGAGAAAAATAGAATTTGCTGTATTACCAACAATTTGTGTATCAAGAAAAGATATCGATCCATTTGTAATTGCAGAAATAAAAGAAAATAGAATTTGATTCTTCTGATTTTTATTTTTTCCAACTTTGTTTAATACTAATTTATAAAAAATATTTGTTATTAAATCGAGTGAAATTGGTCGAACTAATAATTTCGTGCCCGTAATACGAATTGATGTTTCTAATAAATTTATCTTACTTTCTTTAAACAAACAATAGAGTAGAATTTCTTTTGATAAAAATGACTCCCTACCCAATAGAATAGCTATATCTTTTATCATTCGTGCCTGTAGCTTCAGCAATAAATAAGTCTCAGGTAAGATAGAAAGAACTCCCCCAACTCCGGGAATTGAGCCCGCACCAAAACTAATTAATGCCGATTGTATAGATTTCTTTTTGATTAATGGGAAAATTATTTCCCCCGGATCACCCACAGCCTGAGCATAAGGACTTTGGTAGTTTTCCAAATCCAGCCACAAATCGAGAAATTTATCAGTGGTTGAAGAGGGTAGATTTTGTGGGATTTTATTCATAATTTTTATAATTTTACCAATTTTTGCTTCTACTGTAGCTGTAATTTCAAAAATTTATATCTTAATTTTAAACCATAACTAGAAATGAGTTTCAAAAATAGGCTACTATATTTTGCTATTCAATCATGAAGGACAGGTTACTCAAATTACAACAAAAATATTTGAAAATTGATGAGGAATTATCATCTCCGCAGAATTTAAAGCCTGCCCAAATGAAAGAACTCTCTAAAGAACGTGCCAGACTTACACCTATTTATAATAAAATAGAAGAATTTTTAAAAACAGAGAAAGACCTCATTGATGGGAAAGCAATTTTAGTAACAGAGTCCGATCCTGAAATGATTGGAATGTTAAAAGTGGAAAATGAAAGCTCTGAAAATAGACTGAGAGAGCTGACAGAAGAATTAGAAATAATGCTTCTACCTCCCGATCCTAATTCTGGTAAAAATATCTTAATTGAAATCAGAGCAGGAACAGGGGGAGAAGAAGCGGCTCTTTTTGTTGCGGATATATTTCGAATGTATACTAAATATGCTGAAAAAAAGAAAATGCGATATGATATTGTTGAGGCAAGTCCTACCGGACTAAAAGGTTTTAAAGAAATTATATTTTCCATTGAAGATGATAAAGCCTATGATACATTTAAGTTTGAGCCAGGGGCACATAGGGTCCAAAGAATACCAACTACTGAATCAGGTGGAAGAATTCATACAAGTGCAATAACTGTAGCCGTATTACCAGAAGTAGAGGAATCTGAATTACATATAGCAGAAAATGAAGTTCGGGTGGATGTATTTCGCTCCTCGGGTCCAGGAGGACAATCTGTAAATACAACTGATTCTGCAGTCCGACTTACGCACATACCAACAGGTATTGTTGTAAGCTGTCAGGATGAAAAGTCCCAATTAAAAAATAAAGACAAAGCAATGAGAATTCTTAGAGCTAGAATCCAAGAAAAAAAAGAACAAGAAGCTAAAGCCAGTGCAGATGCCCTAAAAAAGCAAATGGTAGGTACAGGAGATAGATCTGAAAGAATTAGAACCTATAACTATCCTCAAGGAAGATTAACGGATCATAGAATTAATTACACCTCCCATAATTTAGCTAATATTATGGAAGGTGATATAGAAGATTTAATAGCTGAATTAACCCTTCAAGATAGAATTCAAAGACTCCAAGAAAGTAAAAATTAATTTATAATTTCTTATCTTTATATTTTTCTAATATTTAAAGATAAGAAATCAAATAAATACTCACCAGTAATTTGAGCAGGTAAAATAGCTTTATAAGCCCCATCCTTAACTAACTGAACCCCATCCTGAGGATCATCCACTGTAAGAATTATTTTTGAATGAGGGGCCATCTTTTTTAAAGATGAAAGTAATCGAGTGTTTGTAGTACCTTTTAAAAAGGCATCCGAAATAGTACAGATCACATAAGACGCATGATGAACTCCAACATGTTCTAATGATTCTAAATGGGCTAAGTCCACATAAACCCATTTGAATCCTGCTTTATTTAATTGCTCTTTATGAGTTGGATTATAGTCAGCAATTATAATTCGTTCTGCCAATTTGGGATATATATGTTCAATTAAATTGATAAAAGTTCTACCAATTCTAAAATAACCGAGGATAAGTATGTCCCGAACTGCTTCTGTTTGGCCTTCTTCGCTGATTACAACTTCATCTTCTTTTTCTTTAATTCCGAATTTTTCTATGAATATTGCCATTATAGATGCTAGCGAGTGATTAAATACTATCAAATATGTAGATAGAACTGAGGCAATTATCGTAGCAGTTAAGATTATCGCTCTTAACTCTTCTGTTATATGCTTAAAACCTGCCCCCAATGCAAGTATCACAAGAGAAAACTCACTTATCTGAGCGAGATTTATTGTCGTAACAAAAGCATTTCTAACACCTCTGCCTAAGGTATATACTAATGGGAAAATTGTAACTAACCTGATAAATAACATTAAAATCACAACTAAAAAGGCTACTTTTACTACCATAATAGTTGGCATAGGAACCTTTAAACCCAAAGTAACAAAGAAGAGTGTAATAAAAAAATCTCTAATTCCAATTACTTTAGAAATAACATCCCCTCCAAATGGGAAAGCCGCAATCGATAATCCTGCAATCAAAGCTCCCATCTCAATGGAAAGTCCTATAAAACTAGCCATTCCACAGAGCCCAAAGCACCACATCATAGAGGTTAATAAAACTAACTCCGGACTTGTTGAAATTGATCGAAAGAGACGATCTAAAATATATTTACTGATAATAAAAGCCATTATGAGTATTACAAATATACTTCCAAATGAAGTAAGAATTTTAATTACTTGAGGATCATTGAGATTAGGCTGTACCCCCATAAATAATATTGCCCAAATATCTTGAAAGATGAGAATTCCAACTGTGAGTTTTCCCGATAGTGTACTCAATTCAGCCTTATCCTGTAGGAGCTTAATTACAATTAAGGTCGAGCTCAAAGATAATGCTATACATAAGTATAGTTTATCAAACAATTCACTTCCTATTGGAAAAGGTACTATAGAAAGAATTCCATACAAAAATACAACAGATAATGAAAATTGAAATATCCCAAGAATGAAAACGGCCTTCCCCATTTTTGCCAATTCGGGAAGATTGATTTCCAGTCCAATAATGAATAAAAGTAAAATTAAACCTATTTCAGAAATAACTTCTATACTGACTTCGTCTGTCACTAGAGAATAACCCATCTGCTTCCCTAAGATAACCCCAGCAAGTATATATCCCAAAATAAGGGGTTGTTTTATTAGTTTTGCAATATGGGCTAAAACAGTCGCAAAAACTATTGATATTCCAATATCCTGGAGAATATTATGTTCACCACCTGCAGAAGCTAAAAATATGGGAACATTCAAGCTCGAAAAAAAACTATAATCCATAATAGATATTTTTACCCTTATTCAAGATTTTATACATTACTTTCGTGAAACCTATTTTCTATTTTCGACAGATAAACCAGATTTTATTTTTATTTCATAGAATGATTAAAAATAAATTTTAATAGGATTTCTTCTTTTTGTCAATTTATTTTAATTCAACTTTTTGAAAGTAATTATTTAAGAAGATAAACTAAATTACTTAAATATACATACTTGAATCTATATTACATTAACTATTATGTTAGCGATCCAAAAGTACTACATCTTGAATTTTTGTATCGATGAAAATCTTTGACAGCTATGTATTACATAATAGTATTTTAAATTTTTAACTTGGTATTGTATAATTAATTCTATTTCATTTTAAATTATTTTAACTATATTTTTGTTTTTTTCTAAAATTATAGTTAAATGTTTAACTATATGAACTGAAATAATTTGATGTTATAGTTAAAACTAGTTTACGAAAAAATCCTTCCATTGATTTTGGTCTTATTCAGGAGAAAAATATGAAAAAAATTACATCATTCCTATTATTAACTATTTTAATCAGTTTTTTAGCAAATTGCGAAAAAGCACCCGATGCCCCTAAAGCAGAAGTTGGCTCAGAAGCAAGTGTGGGAGAAATTAAGGGAACACCAGTTGCTATTAATACAGAAAAAAGTATCGTAAAGTGGATAGGAACCAAAGTAACAGGAAAGCATGAAGGAACTCTAAAAGTTTCTGAGGGAAGTATCTATATAGATGGAAATTCAGTTACTGGTGGTAAGTTTACTTTAGACATGAAATCCATTGATAATAATGATCTAACAGGTGACCTCAAAGGAAAACTAGTTGGTCATTTAAAAAGTGATGAGTTCTTTGATGTGGAAAAGTATCCAACAGCAGAATTTCAAATTACTTCAATAGGTCCCATTGCTGAAGATGGAAAGACAGAAATTACTGGTAATCTTAAAATTAAAGATATTACTAATTCAATTAAAATTCCCGCAAAAATTGGATTTGATGCTTCTAAAAAACCAATATCTGCAAATGCTAACTTTAACATCGATCGTCAACTCTGGAAGATTACTTACCCAGGTAAACCAGATGATTTAATTAGAGATGAAATCAATTTAGATTTAGCTATTAGTCTGTAATTAAAACCAATTAGACGAACAATCTAAAAAAGGTCTTTTTAAGGATCTTTTTTAGAATAATCTTTCGGTTATATAATTCTTAATTAGCCTCGCATCCTTTTTAGAGAAGTTTTCAATTTTTATTTCTCCCCTCGCCTTGGGTTTTATTATTATGGTCGCGAAAAATATAGATTCAAAAACTTCCACACCTGAAATATCTGAATACAAAACAAAACTTTCTGTACCTGAAAACAATGTTTTTACATTAAATGTAATACCTTTCGTATCAAAAATTACCTCGTCAGGAGTCAAAGGATCCCCCATTCTACTGGCTATAAATACTCTTTTGATGTCTATGATAGGAGGAGGGATAGTTTGAACTTGCATAGGCTCTTCATCGATTTGAGAAGGCAATTGGAAATCAGGTACTTCTACTAAATTATTCTCTTCTACTTTTAGAAGATCCTGAAAAAAATGACGAAGAAAAAATCCGGCGAAAAATCCCGTTAATAAGTAAAAAATTTCAGTTTTATTCATGATATAATCATAAGAAAATTCTTCTTGAAAAATATTCAACAGCTTACATATTCGCTCTCAGTTATTTAATGGATATTTATGGCAGATAGAAAATCAAACAGAAGAAAAAAAATAGAAAACCCTATTTCAGAAGGAATAGCTACCGAAACTAATCTTCAAGTTCCCAAGGAAGAAAAAAGAAAACTTTATCCGGCCTCTATTGTTAGTATCAATTGGGATGCATTAAACACTAAACGAAAAGTTAGTGAAGAGCTTAAACTTGAAATTTCAGAACTTTATCTTGATATTCAAAAAAAGCCCTCTGCACATATTGAAAGATTAAAGCAATTAATAGAGGAATATCCTGATATTCAAATTTTTAGTGGGTATCTTTTGATGGCTTATATTTTAGAGGAAGATGAAAAAGCTGGAGAAATTGCTAAATCATTATATAATAAATATCCTGATTATATGTTTGGAAAGATCGGTTTTATTGAATCTGCAATACACAATCAAGATTTAGATTCTATTCCTAATTTTTTAGATAATAAGTTTGATTATAAAGAATTATTTCCTCAAAGAGGTGCATTTCATATAGTTGAAATTTTACTTTTTTATTTTTCAATTGGGAGATACTACGCTTTTAAGAACCAACCTGATTTAGCTAAAAATTATCTCAAAGAGATAAAATCTATTGATGAAGAACAAGTTTTACTGAAAAAACTTCAAAGTGATATAGACAAGGGAGCAGGGGTCAAATTCTATCAGAAAGTCCTTAGAAAATTTAAAAGTAAAGAATCTTAAGATCTTACTTTTAATATTACTTTTCCGATAGATTTTCCAGATTTAAAATAATTGAGAGCTCCCTTTGCATCTTCAAAAGGGAATTCTCTTCCTATGAGTTGTGGCTTCAGCTCTAATGCTAAAACTTCTTTTAATAAGCTAGAAAGTTCTTCGATTTTATCCCACATCCAAATTAAATTAAAAGCCATCACCGATTTATTCTCTGATGTCATAGACAATGGATCTAATTTAGGTCTAAATAAATAGTTTCGAACTACATTTATCCAATTGGGATGAGAATTTTCAGGTGTAAAATTAGCAGATCCATAAGTAATTAATCTACCACCGGAAGATAATAACTTATAACTGTCTTTAAAAATTTGTCCGCCAATGCATTCCAATACTAGATTTAACTCTCTTCCTTGAAGAGCGTTGAATAAATCATTATAAAAATTGTTTGATCTTACTATATAAGCATCGTACCCTTCTGATTTTAAAATAGGAATTTTATTTGTATCACCAATACTTCCTATTGTGTAGGCTCCTAACTTTTTGGCGATACGATTAGCTAAAATACCTACCCCACCTGCCGCACTATGAATTAACACAGTCTGATTTTTTTTAAGACTACCGAGATAACTTAAAGCATAATATGCAGTTAATGCTTGAGTAATAAATCCAGCTCCTTCAGAAAAACTCCAAGTTTCAGGTAAAATATAAATATATCTTTGATCAATATTGATAAAATCTGAATATGCCCCAAATCTTGTAACACCCATAACTTTTTGTCCAGCAGTAAATTGTACTACATTTTTACCTATGGAGTGAACAGTACCAGAAAACTCTAATCCAGGAATAAAACTCCCTTTGGGTGTAGCACTGTATAAACCTGTTAGAGCAAAAATATCCGCAAAGTTAAGGCCTATGGAATTTATTTCTACAGTCACTTCATTGTCTTTTGGAAAAGATAGTTCTTCTGTGACTAATTTTAAGTTATTAATATCTCCCGCTTTATTAATTTTATGAACTTTTCTTAACACTTTTCTTTTTCTTTGAAGCAGTCTTTTTGGAAGCTGGCTCTTTTTTTGCTTTTGTTTCTTTGGAAGCACTTGCTACTTTAGTTACTTTTGGTTTTTTCTCAGGCAACTCCATACTATTTGCTTCTTGAAATTCTAAGAAGTCTTCTACAAATCTTGATTCCTGTATTTCGTTTGGTTCTGGTATAGACACTGAAGGCTCCTCCGATATTCCCTTTAAATTAGAAGGAATTGGTGATGTTTTTTTGAGATATTTTTCTAAAATAGAGGGTAAAAGAGTAAGCGCGATTACTAAAGTTGTTGAAATCCCTATGCTAGCCGCTAACCCGATTGAGTGAAGTCCACGATGTTCAGCCAACAGCAATACAGACCATCCTACCAAAGTAGTTAATGTTGATGCAATTACAGCAGGACCCACTTTAACAAGTGCATGTGCTACATCCACTTCTTCTAAGAAACGATAATATATGTAAATACCATTTTGTATTGCATATCCGATAATAATTGGAAAAACTAATACATTCATAAAATTTATTTTTATATTTGTTACACCCATAATTCCAAGCATTACAAATATTCCCAAAATCAGTGGAATTAGAGAAACAAAAGCCGCTTGAAAACTTCGGTAAAATAGTATAAGAATTATTGTAACAATGATAAGTGTAGCAAAAATTGCAATCACTCCTTCCGATTGAACAATTTGTGCTAACTTAGCAAATAGTATCACACTACCTACCGTATTAGCCCTTTTTTTATACTTTCGTATATCTTCTATGGAATGATAAGGTCTGTGATCCACAATAAATTTTGCTGTTAATGGTAAGAGACCTAATTTCATCAATTCCACTTCAGATAAAATATTAGCCTTAGATAAAATTATTTCCACTTCAGAATCACTAAATTCTCCAGAACGATAATCTCTAGTTGAAGCTGCATAATCAATTTTTTCAGAGTGTAGAAGGGTATTTATGGTTCTAAAACTGATATATGGGTATTCAAAATCTCCCACTTTATAATAAAAATTAAGTAAATCTTTACCATGCCATAAAGCTACTTTCGGATATACAAATAGCATGTGCCCCTTCTCTTTGCTAGTTGCAACTTCCTTGAAAGAGGATTTAAAAATCTCCGGCACATCTGAAAGTACAAATTCTCTGACATTGAGATATTTGCGAACGGTCGGTATATATTTTTGATATTCAGGTTTAATTATATCCAAGTCAGAATTTTGATTCTTCTTTTTTTTACTCTCTTTTGCAGGAAGTAAAGGGGTAACTAATTCTGATATTTCTTTAATAATATGTAAATTTACTTTTTGTTGGTCAATTGGTGGAACTAAATTCCAAGCAGATACTAGCTGATCAACGCTAACACTCATTTCCTCTGAAACAGGATTAAAAAAGTCCGAAATAGCTTCTGTCTCTTCCATTGTATCTACTACAATTACTTGAGGGTCTGAGCTTACTTCGAATCTATCTGCTATTTCGTCATACAGAAGTAAGGATTCTTGATTTTCTAATAAAAGATCTCTTCCGCTATAATTAAATGTAGCCAGTGGGGAAAGTAAGGATAGAAATAATATTATGGAACCACTAATTATTAAAACTCTTTTAGGATGATCAAAGACTCTATGCACAAAGCCCAACTCTTTTTCATGTGAATCTTTAAAAAAGAAAACTTCCTTTTGAGAAGGAAAAAATTTTAAAAATAAAGATATCTGTAATGCAGTTAAAAAGTACATACAAAATGCGATAGTTAAAATACCATAGCAGGCTATTAAACCAAACTCGCTAAAACCACGAAATTCAGAAAACATTAAAACTATAAATGCAGATGATGTAGTACATGCACTAATTAGAGAGGCCTCACCTGTATGATAAACCGTCTCTTTAACAGATATTAAAAAATCATTTCGGTTTGTAAATTCTTCTCTAAATCTATATAAAAATTGTATTCCATAATCAATCCCTAATCCCATAAGAACAGCAGAAAGTACACTTGTGATTGTATTCAATCTTCCTATAAAAAACCCTGTTATTCCGAATGTAATTAATACTCCCGAAACTAATGAGATAGTTAGAATAATTATAAATATTGGCTTTCTGAAAAATAGAAGTAATAGAATAACTATTCCAACTAAAGAAGCAATAGAGACAGGTTTAAGAGCATTGACAAGGCTATCATAATCATCTAAATTTAATTTGTATGTTCCAGTATATCCATATCGCACTCCACGTTTTTCTAAATTCATTTCTGAAAGTGACTTAGTTAACTTCACCTCAAAATTTCTGGTGAAACCCATATCAATAAAAGAACCTGTAGGCTTAATTAACATTATGAGCATACCCTTATCAGGGGATATTGTATACTCATCGAAAATATCTCTTTTCGATAACTTAGAGTATTTTAAAATTATATCATTAAAATCAGGATTGTATTCCTCTCCTGATAAATTCATGTAAAAAGGATTACTTTTTTCTTTTTCAAATTCTATTTTTTTTTGAATTCTATTTTTTATTTCTCTTAAATCAACCGGTTGGATAAAAAGAGGAAATCTATCTTGTAAAAAAGATACATCATATCTATACGAAATATAAAGAATATCCTTTTCGTGAATTAGCTTCTTATTTATTTCATCTGCTGTTTCTTTTAATAACTTTTCATTGGATTTATAATAATCTAAATTTTCCTGTTTTATCTTTTCAGCTATTCCAATCTCTTCTTTATATAGCCCTATATCACCAGCTGTTCTTGCTGCATAAGCCTTATGAAGATGTTCTTCCATTCCTTTTTCATCTTTAGGCTTTAGAGTTAGGATAAAAAATCCATTTCCTCCAATCATTTCTATAACTTTTTTTGTATTTATTACCTCTGGATATTCTGGAGGTAATAAATCAATTTGATTGCTATTTATACTTAATTTAGAAATCTGCATTACAGAAAAATATAGTATTACAAGAATTATTCCTAAAGTTATAAAAGGAGTTTTTAGAAAAATATCACAAAAAAGAGAAATATATTTTTTCATTTTTACTTCGATGCATCTCTTAATTTTTCTAACATTTTAGCATAGCCTTCTTTTTTATATAAAGGGAGTAATTGCTTTTCCCTATTAACTTCCGAAATTAATTTACCATCTGTTAGAAAATCTGTAACAAAAAAGTTACCATTTTTTTCATGTAAAATCCATGAAAATTTTAACTGTTGAGATCCATTATATAAAATAGAAGAGGGGATTTCTACAGCACTTCCACGTGGTACAGGCTTTTCATAGTTAATATCAACTTTATCAAAATATTTCAAAGCAACAGGAAAAGATTTATTTTCAATATATTGCTTTACCGCTTCTTCAAACTCTGTCTTTTGCTCGGAAGAAAAAGTTTCATATTCGCCCTTCAAGAGATTTGATGAAAAAGTTTCTGTATCAATCATAGAAATTGCATTTGTATTCTTTTTGTATCGAATATATCCTATCATTTTTTTTACTGTAGGAGTGGGATCCTTAGTGATTGGATTACTTATTAGTACAACCTGAGAAAGAAAAATGGTTAAAACTACAATTTTTACTAAATAAATTTTGTTAAAATTAAAAATACTTTTCATTTTTACCTCGAAAAAAGTTTACTAATTAACTTTAATTTTTTGTAAATTTCTGTAAAATAAAAAATACAAATTTTATGCTATTTCGATAGATAATTCTTCCCACTTTAAATTTAAATCTTCTAGTTCTTCTTTACTTTTTTCATAATTTTGTAATTCTATTTTATGATTGGGATTAGAATAAAAATTTGAGTCGGTCAATCGTATCTCAAAATCTTTTCTATATTGTTCTAGTTTGGAAATTTTTTCTTCAATTATTTCAATTTCTTTCTGAATTTTTTTTATCCGATTTTTTTCTTGATTTCTTTGTTGATAATCAGCCTTAGTTTTTTCTTTTTTTTCCCCTTCCCCTATTTCATAAATTTCTTCTTTGTGATACGTCAAAAAATCATTAAAATCGCAATTCAAGTCTTTTAATTGACCTTTAGATAGTTCAAAAGTTCTATTACACAAACCTTTCAAAAAATCTGGGTCATGACTAATGATACAAACACTTCCAGGATAATCTTTTAGTGCACTCTTTAATGCATTCCTTGTAACCATATCCAAATGATTTGTAGGTTCATCCAAAATTATACAATTCGTAGGCTTTTGAACTAGTATTGCCAATCTCACACGACTCTGTTCTCCTCCGGAAAGATTTTTTATCTGCTTAAAAACTGAATCACCACTAAATGAAAAATGTCCAAGTAATGTTCTTGCCACTATTTCAGACATATCGGGGTAAATAGTTAAGATCATATCCAATATAGATTTTTCTGGAATCAAGTCTTCAGTGTGCGTCTGCGAAAAATAACCAACTATAGTTTTAGGCCCAAAATATAAATTTCCACTAGATAGGCTGTAATCACCTTTAACACATCTCATAAGAGTAGACTTTCCAGCACCATTGGGTCCGACTAAAGCGATTTTATCACCAGCACTTACTTCTATATTCGCTTTTGAAAAAGTAAAATTATTATTTCCTGGATACATAAAATCTGCATTCTCTAATCGAAACGAAATTTTTCCTGCCGAAGAATACTGGAAATTATAATCAGGTTTTTTGTTCCAAAATATATCTTCGGGACCTGAAATCTTATCTCTTTTCTCTAACTTTTTAACTGCACTCTGAACCTGTCTGGCTTTTGTGGCTTGAGCTCGAAACCTATTAATCCACTCCATCCTTTTTTCAACATAGGCCTGTTCTTTTTTGAATTGTAGGGCTAGTTTTTCATGTAACTCATTCTTTTCCTCTAAAAATTCCTCTAGGCTTCCTTTGAATTCCATGACACCTTTTGAAGATATTTCTGCAATGGTATCTGTAGTACGATTTAAAAACTCAGGATCATGTGTTACGATCACAAAAGTTGTCTTACAATCTAATAAATAATCAGCCAACCATTCCTTAGAAGCATCGTCAAGATGATTTGTGGGCTCATCTAAGAGGAGTAAATTATGGGGGTTTAATAAAGAAATTGCCAATCCCAGTCTATGTTGGTAGCCAGGGGAAAAATTTTTAATAGGTCTATCAAAATCACTTTGTTTAAAACCCAAACCAGATAATATTTTTTTTGCTTTATTTTCTATAGTGTGCAGATCATGAGCACTCGCAAAATCTTCCAATTCACTTTGTTTGTGAAGTAAACCTTCAAATTCAGGTGTATCATGTGGAATTTTCTCGAATTCAATATCATTGAGTTCCTTTTTATTGTGATATTCACCATATAACTTATTGCTTTGAAGAGATGTTTCAATAACACTCAGCTCTTGATTAAAGTCTGGAATTTGTTGGAAGAGCGAGATTACAGTTTCTCGAGCTTTTACGATTTCCCCTGAATCAGGTTTAGTTAATGCAGTTGCAATTTGAAAGAGTGTTGTTTTTCCAGCACCGTTTGGCCCGATCAAACCAATTCGACGATTGGGTTTAATGTGCCAGGAAAATTCGTCAAACAGGATATTTGCTCCATACTGATGACGAATTTTAATAAATTGTATCAATATTTATTTTCCTGCTTGTAGCTCTTCTTTTCTCCTGCTAAGGTGCATCACATATCTACTGGTATCAGTATTATTATTTTCCTTTGCTTTTTTGAGAGCAGTGTCTAGCTCCGATACATTCATTTTTGAGATCTTTTTATTCTTTTTTTCAGGTTTATCAGCCATTGTATACCTTTTCCATTTAGATTTCTTACTAGGATTCCCATTGAATATGCCATGTCAACATTTACTCTTTAGTTGACATTCCTGTTATTAGCATGAGTCTTGTCAGAAAGGGATACACCGATGATAGATTTTTCTTTGACAGAGGAGCAAAAAGCCCTCAGAGATATGGCTCGGGATTTTGCCAAAAATGAGATAATTCCAAAATCCGCACATTTAGATGAAACTGGCGAATATCCAATGGATATTTTAAAAAAAGCCTGGGAGATTGGGCTTATGAATCTGCATATTGAGCAAAAGTTCGGTGGACCGGAAATGCATGACCTCGATGAGGTTATCATTGCAGAAGAACTTAACTTTGGTTGCTCGGGTGTTGCAACAGCCATTTTGGCTAACAATTTAGCATTAGCTCCTGTTTTGGTTGGTGCAGATGATGATCTCAAGAAAAAATTTGTTGAGCCAATGACTCATGAATTCAGACTTGTGGCCTATGCAGTAACCGAACCCGGTGCCGGTTCCGATGTTGCGGGAATTCGTACTACAGCCGTTAGAAAAGGGGATGAGTACATATTAAATGGTAGCAAACAATGGATTACCAATGCTGGAGTCAGCGATTGGATGTTTGTTCTAACTAAAACAGATATAAACGCTGGGCACAAGGGCATGTCTGGATTTATAGTCGATACAAAAAGTCCTGGAGTTATCATTGGGAAAAAAGAAAAAAACATGGGACAAAAGTGCTCCGACACAAGAGCAGTAACTTTTGAGGACGTGAAAATTCCTAAAAATCAAATGGTTGGAAAAGAGGGGGATGGCTTTAAAATTGCTATGGCAGCTTTTGACCATACTCGACCCTGTGTTGCCATTGGAGCTGTTGGAGTTGCACGTTCAGCCTTTGAACATTCTGTTCGCTATGCAAACACTCGAAGTGCATTTGGTAAAACAATTTCCTCAAACCAAGGGATTAGCTTTATCCTTGCAGAAATGGCCAGGGATATTGAGGCGGGAAGACTTCTCTCCTGGCAATCTGCATGGTTGATAGATAATGGTTTTAAAAATACCTATCAGGCTTCTATTGCAAAGGCTTTTTGTGCAGATATGTGCGTAAGAGTTTGTACTGATGCTGTACAAGTTTTTGGTGGTTATGGATATAACGGAGAATACCCAGTAGAAAAACTGATGAGAGACTCAAAAATATTCCAAATCTACGAAGGGACTTCCCAGATACAAAGGGTAATTATCTCTAAGTATATCAATGATGGCAAGGGTATAGAAGGACCAAATCTTTAAACTAAAGATCTTCTTCTATTATAAACAGAGACTCAATTGAATAATCTTCTGCAAAAGAATAGTTTTTGCAGTCAAAACATAATACCTCATGATTGCTTTATAAGTAGTGAAGCGTTATGAGGTATTATAATTTTATAATTAATATGAAAATCAAACATGAAAAATAGTATGACAAAAGAAGCAGTATTTCGTCGTTTACTATCTTATTCATTAAAATACAAAGTCCGATTCTCAATTGGTATAGTATTTGCTTTCATGACTGCTATTTTCAATGCCGCATCCTTAACTGTATTGGTTCCTCTTTTCGATGCTATAGGTGCCGGTAAAACACATAATTTCAGACTGGAATTAACATTACCCGAAAAAAAAATTATTGCCAAAGAAAGAATTTTCGGTTCCGACTCTTTAGATGGTTTAGAAAAACTAAAAAAAATTATCATCGAATTTAAAGAAAAAATAAATGATAAAATCAAAGACATGGAACCCAAAGAAATAGTTTGGGATATCTGCAAATTAATTATACCATTATCATTTATAAAATTAATTTGTTACCTTCTATCTGTATACTGTATCGCAACTTCGGGTTACATGGCTATCCGTGATATACGTCAACAACTTTATGACAAAGTTCAAACCTTACCACTGACTTACTTTTACAAAGAAAAGACAGGGATTTTAATGAGTAGAATTATTAATGATGCCGAGATTGTTTCTGCGGTAATTTCAAGTAATCTACGAGATGCTATTGTGAACTTTTTTTATGTAATTACTCATTTAGTTATTCTAATGTATTTAAATGTTGAATTATTAATTGTCGCTATTATCACAGTTCCAATTGTCATATACCCTGTTACTTTATTTACCAAAAAAATAACAAAATCCACACAGAAATACCATGAAAGAATGGCTGATTTAAATGATAATATTCATGAATTAATATCTGGAATCAGAGTAATACGATCTTTTGGAATGGAAGAATTTGAACTAAATAAGTTTCAGGATATAAATCAGAAAGCTACTCATCGGAATTTTAAAGGTCAATTTTATCTTCAAATGGCACCCAGTTTGGTTGAATTGACTTCATCCTTAGTAGTTCTTGGTTTTTTTGCTTTGGGTGCAAAATTGATATTTGATGGATCTTTTTCACAGGGAGAATTTATGGCATTTCTATTGACTCTCCTATTTTTATTGAGACCTTTAACTCAATTATCGCAAATGGTTGGAAAAATATCACAAGCAAGAGTATCTGGGAATAGAATTTTTGAAATAATTGATAAAAAGATTTTTGAAACTCATGGTGAGCCTTCCGTTAAGGTTGTGACAAAAAAAATAAATAATGATATTGTTTTTGAAAATGTATGTTTTTCTTATCCTGAGTCACAAACCTCAGTTATCAAGGGTATCAACCTAACCGTAAAAAAAGGCGAAACTGTTGCTCTTGTAGGTTCTAGTGGAAGTGGAAAATCAACATTGATGGATTTGATTCCTAGGTTTTATCCTCCTACATCCGGTAGAATCCTAATAGATGGGATAGATATTCAAGAAATAAATCTAACAGATTTGCGTAAAAAAATAGGGATTGTAACACAAGATATTTTTTTATTTCATGGAAGTGTAATGGAAAATATTTCTTACGGAAAACCAGAGAGTTCATTTAGAGATATAGTTCGTGTATCTCGACTCGCACATGCCCATGATTTTATTTCTGAAATGGATGGAAAATATAACAGTATACTGGGCATAAGAGGATATAATTTATCTGGAGGCCAAAGGCAGAGATTAGTGATTGCCAGAGCCCTGTTGAGAGACCCAGAGATATTAATTTTAGATGAAGCTACCAGTGCCCTTGATACAAAGTCAGAAAGATTGGTCAGTGATGCATTAGATAGACTTTTTAGAAATAGAACTACTTTCATAATTGCACATAGGCTTTCAACAATTCGAAAAATCAAAAGAATCATTGTATTAGAAGACGGAAGAATTGCTGAAGAAGGAGATCATGAATCACTACTTGCAAAGAATGGAATTTATTCTAGATTATATGAACATCAATTTGTTGTGTAAATCTTACTAATTTGTATCAAAATGAGATAATTATTTATTAAAATTTTTTATAATTTATAACTTGAAAAAATCTTTTTAAAAAAAATATGATTTAAATAGTTAATATATGATGATTATTGGAGTTTTATTAAAAAAAAATAGAGCTAGAATATAAAGGAATGTAGAATGTACGGAATGGTAAATAAAGCAATCAAGGAGCTTGTAACTGAACAATTTGGAGCGGATAAGTGGGATAATATAAAATTGAAGGCAAATGCTCCTGATGATTTTGTAGGATTTCAAAGTTATGATGACTCAATTACTTACAACTTGGTTGGAGCGGCTGTAGAAGTTCTTGAAATACCTGCTGAAAAAATTTTGAATGCGTTTGGTGAATATTGGGTATTAAAAATTGCCGCACAAAGTTATAATGATTTAATGACTTCTACTGGAACTGGGTTTGTATCATTTTTAGAAAATATCGATGGAATGCACAGTCGGATTAAGGCAACTATGCCTGATTTAAATCCTCCCTCTTTTCGAGTAAAAAAAATTACTGATACCAAGATACAAATAGATTATTTTTCTAGTCGAGCAGGTTTATTACCCTTTGTGGAAGGATTATTATCAGGACTAGGAACATACTATAATCAAAAATTTACATTAACACATATTCCTAAATCAGAAAATCCTTTGCCTTCAGAAAGAATGCAATTAGAATTTATATAATTGGTATGGGAGAAGGTGTACTACCATTTGATTTTATAAATATCCTCTCTCCATTCTATATTGTTCTAGATAAATCAGGTGATATTAATTACATATCACCATTTTTTAAAAAGATTCTTATCAATGAAGATTTAAGTTGTATCAAACTTACTCGGCCTTTTTCAACAAATATTTATAGATCTATTTTGGAAGAACTTACAGGGATGGTACTTTTTTTCTCTATTGAGGGAGAGACTGTAAGACAAATGAAAGGTCAATCTATTATTTATAATGATCTTGTGATACTTATTGGTACTCCATTGATAAACTCAGCTTCTGAATTAGAAAGATTTGGCATGAAAATGACCGATCTTCCTATTCATGATTCTACAGGAGACTTACTCCTTGCGGTTGAAGCGAATAGAATTTCTCTCTTAGATGCAAAAGAGAGTATGACTAAACTAGAAAAAGCTCTGGAAGAAACAAGAAAACTCGGAGAAAGTCTAGCAACAGCAGTAGAAATAAAAACAATTAAATATAAATTAGAAAAAGAGACTGCAGAGAAAGCCTTAAGTGAGCTAAAAGAATCTCGAATAGCCCTCTCAAGAGCAGAAAGGGATGCCAGCTTAACTCAGATTGCAACTCACTTAGCACATGAAATAAATAATCCTTTAAATTATATTTTGACGGGAAACATGGTTCTCTCTGATTCAATTGAAAGTTTAATCTCTACTATTAAAGAAGCAATTCCTCCTGGACCCGAAAGTGAGGATTTTTTTGAATATATACAAAAATACATAAATTCTATATATAGTAGTTTAGATAGCATTAAGCAGGGATCAATTCGTATCCAAGAAAATATTAAAGAATTGAGGGGTATTACTCAAATTGATGGCGATATATATACAAGGTTGGATATATTTTCAGAGGTTCAGAAAACCTTTCTTTCTTTACTCCAAAAAAACAAATGGAATAAAGATGATTGGAAGGTAAATATTAATAGTAAAGATTTATATGGTTATTTTCATACAAATGAGGAATCTTTTGACTTTTTTGGAAATCCTTTTATTCTGGCATTCGCCTTACGTATAATATTTGATTATAGTATGAAAAAAGGATTTAAAAACCAAGTAAATGAATTAAATATTTTAGTAGATAGAGTAATCAATAATACAAAAAAATTCATATCCATAGGCGTATCACATAAAAGTAGGGTATTAACTAGTGATGAAAAGAAAGATATATTCTCATTACACATAAATAAAACTGGTTTTGGAGAATTAATAAATTTAGGAATGATGCGCGAATTAATTAGGAAGAGCGGAGGATTTCTTACTTTAGCAGAGGATGGAAGTAAGGGAAATGTTGAAATAGTATTATTACTATCTTATAATTAATTATATAAGACTGAAAGTTTTTTAATTTCCTCGAAATCTCTGATCGCTTCCCCTTCCTGTAAATAAATATCTTTAAAATTAGGAGGCAAAGTGTATTCATTTACTGATGTAATACCAATAATATGATTAAAATTAGTTAAGCTAGATTTACCTGCTAAAATTGATTTTGAATATTCCTGTAATCTAGCCGATAGATTTGCTGCTTGTCCGATTACGGCAAGCTCATACCTTGTTGCATCACCTAACATGCCCATAATTACTTCCCCTGAAGCAAGTCCCATACCCATTTTTAATAATTTTGCAGATGGATCAGTAAGATTATTTTTTATAGAAGGGAAGGTATTTACTATTTTTTCAAGACTAGTGATACCTGCTTCCAGTCCACTTTCTCCATTTAAACCAAATAGAGCCATCAAACCATCACCCATGTGCTTATCTACGATTCCGCCATACTCATGAATTAAATTATAAATAGGTTCATAAACTTCTTGTAGAGTTCCAATTACTTGCTCAGGATTTTTTCCTCGAGAATATATAGAGTATCCCCTTAAGTCAATATTGAGAATTGACAGGTTAATCAATTGAGCTTTATTAAAAGATAAAAACTCATTGGATGATTCTATTTTGGCTCCACTGTACAACTGGACTTGTTTTGAAAGTGTTGCATTATCTTCCATAATTCTCTTTATTTGAGATAGGAGTCTTAGATTCGTTTGTGTTACATGAAATTGTGCCATAGCCGAATGGACAGTTTGCATTAAATCAGATTTTTCTACAGGCTTAGACATAAAACGAAATACTTTTCCTGAATTGATAGCCTCAACTACTGTTTGTATGTCAGCATATCCTGTAAGAATAATACGAAGGGCTGGATGATGTTGCTTTTCCATAACTTCAAATAATTCAGTACCACTCATATCAGGCATTCTTTGATCGCTGACAATCACACCGAGATCTTTTTCTTTCATTTTTTCAAGTGCCTCTTGGGCACTATTGGCGGTGATAACTTTATATTTTTTTGAAAGAATTGCTTCGAGAAGTCGTAGGTTAGGCTCTTCATCATCTACGATAAGGACTTTTCCTTCGCTTATAAAATCATCTTTTGTATTCGCTTTCTTCCAATTTAACATATTAAAATTTCTTTATTTTTCCTGTGTTAAACGAACTGGTAGATCAATTATAAACTTAGCACCACCTAAATCTTCAGAATGAGATACAGAAATATTTCCTTTATGATTTTTGACTATATTCATGCTTATAGTCAAACCCAAGCCCATACCATCTGATTTTGACTTGGTTGTAAAAAAAGGCTCAAAAATCTTATCACGTATTTCTAATTTAATACCATCTCCATTATCTTCAACCTGAATTCTTACTATATCTTCTCTTAATAGAAATATTTTAGCTCTTATCTGACCATTAAATGAACTCTCTTTTCCTTTTTTTTCTGTAAGAGAATCACATGCATTTGTAAGTAAATTTGCTATAACTTGAGAGATTTGACTCCTGTTACAGGCAACAGCTGGAATTGAATCAATGTATTTTGAGTATGTAAAACGTTTTAATTTATTCGCTAAAATGATTTCAGTTTCTTCTAAGATTTCTTTCAAAGCTACATTTTCATCTATTAATTGATCGAATCTAGAGTAATTCCTCATAGAAGAGTTAATGGTAGATACTTTCATTAATCCCATTTCTATATCAGACAGTAGCGTATATAATTTGTCGAATTTTTGCTGGAACTTTATTCTTATCTCTTCTGCTTCTGGGTCTTCGGTTAGAATCTGTAAGGTTTTATCTAAATCCTTAAGTTCATCTTTTAAACTGTCTTTTGCCATAGAGACATAATTCAATGGATTATTTATCTCATGGGTTATACCGGCCAACATAGCTCCCAATAGAGAAAGTTTCTCCACTTGAAGGAATTGAGAGGTTGTCAATATTATTTCGTCATCGGGCACTATTCGATACCTCTTAATTTGACTATTTCTTCTTCAGTAAGTTCTCTATATTCCCCAGGAAGAAGAGATTCATCCAAATTTAGACTATCTATGGAAAGTCTTTTCAATTTTATAACTTCCTTGCCGATTGCCTCAAACATTCGCTTTATTTGGTGAAATTTTCCTTCAGTTAAATCAATGGAGCATTTGTGAGGATTATCTTCTATAATTTCCAGTCTTGCAGGGGCTGTTTTATACCCATCATCCAAGATAATCCCTTTTCTAAAAAAGGCTATATCAGCCTTGCTTATCTCACTAGAAACTTGTGCGATATACGATTTTATTTTAAAATTATTAGGGGAGAGAAGGGTGTGAGCTAATTTTCCATCAGTTGTGAGAAAAATTAATCCCTCTGTGTCTTTATCCAATCTACCTACGGGAAATACGCTTTTCTTTTGGTCAGATTCTGATAATAAATCCAAAACTGTTTTCTCTCTAGGATCTGTTGTAGCACTGACTACACCTGGAGGTTTATTCATCATAAAATAATAAAACTCTTTAAATTCAATTTCTTCCCCATCGACGGAAATAGTATCACCAAATTTAACATGAGTAGATGAATCGCGAACACGAACTCCATTGACCAATACATCAGATTTACGTACTAAGCCTTTTACTGTTTTTCTTGAGCCGATTCCTGCATGAACTAGGACATAATCTAATCGTTTTGAATTGGACATTTTTTAAGAATTTCCAATCAAGCGTAGAATGATAGCTTTTTGGGCATCTAGTCGATTCTCTGCCTGTTGAAAAATAATAGATCGATGATCACTCACCATTTCCCTACTTATTTCATATCCCGGATGAATTGGCATGTCATGCATGATTTTAACTTTTGAATTTTTTAATAACTCTAAATTTATTTGATAAGGCATCATCAATTCAATTCTCTTTGCCTTTTCTGCCTGATACCCTGGATCATTAAAAAATTCCATATCAATCCATGTATCCGTATAGACATATTCACAACCACTGATTGCTTTTCGCAAATCGGTTTCCCATGTTAATGTTTTTTTATCGAGAGCTTTTTTAATGACACGTTCTATTTTTGCATTTTCATTAATCATTGGAGTCACAAGAACTAGATGTACTCCAAGAGCAGATGTAATTTCAATTAAGGAATTGACTACATTATTATGTACCCCAACATAACATAGGGTCGATCCTTTGATTGTATTACGATCTATTCTAATAGTTAACATATCCGCTAGAGATTGACAGGGATGGTATAGATTACAACAACCATTGATTACTGGAACCCTAGAGCCCTTCTGTAAACTGAGTAAATCCTCATGCTTTTTAAGCCTCGCCATTATAATTGATACATTTCTAGATAAATATTCAGCTTCAAATTCTATATCTGATAATTGAAAATTCGAAGTCATCCAATCCAAATAAATTGCATGCCCACCCATTTCTGTCATACCAGCTTCAAAAGAAACTCTAGTTCTTGTAGATGTTTTTTGGAATAACATTGCAAGGGTTCTTCCTTGCATGTTTCCTGAAAAATAGACTCTGTTTTTTTTTACATAGACTGAAAAGTCGAGTAGGGATTCAATCTCTGAATCCGTCCAACCCTCCCACGAAATAAGATGACCAGAAGATAAATTATTTTGGCTTGGCATAAGTATAAAATATTATCCAAGGAGTTCTTTAACTGCTGTAACAACATCATCTACATCAGAATTATTCATCCCAGCAAATAATGGTAATGAGAGAGCTCTGTCATACATTTTTGAGGCATTTGGAAAATCTTTTTTCTTGAAATTATAATTTTTCTTATAAAATGGATGTTCATAAATTGGTATAAAATGTAGGCTCGAGCCTATATTTCTATCTTTGAGTTCAATTGCAAGACTATCCCTTCCCATTTTTGCAACCTTGGGATCTAGCTCTATTCTATAAAGATGCCAGGAGTGTTTACCACGAGAATCGGGTAGGGGAAGCTTCATTCCTTTTAGTTTAGAGAACTCTTCATTGTATCTTAGAGCAATCTCTTCTCTACGATTCCAAAATCCTGGGGACTCCTTGAGTTGCACAATCCCTAATGCCGCGGCTATATCAGTCAGATTGTATTTAAAGCCTGCATCAACTACCTCATAAAACCAACCCGGTCGATTATAAGTATCTCTGTTGATTCCATGTAATCTCATCACTCTCATTCTAGAGGCAAGTTCGGAATTGTTAGTAGTAACCATCCCCCCTTCTCCTGTTGTGATGCCTTTTGTTGCGTAAAAACTAAATACAGTAAAGTCTCCCCATGCTCCGATCATTTTTCCTTTATGAATCGCAGGAAAAGCATGGGCGGCATCTTCAATTACGAATAAATTGTACTTTCTAGAAATTTCGATGAGGGCTTCCATATCGCAAGTATAACCCGCAAGATGCACGGGCATAATTGCTTTTACAATTTTACCAGATGATTTGTGAATAAGGGAATTTCCATTCACAGTGCATTCTTTCTCTATTGTTTCCAGGAGGGTTTCTGGAGTCATAACATTGTGAATAGGGTCTACATCAGTCAGAATTGGTTGTGCTTTAAAATAACAAATTACTTCAGTAGTGGCAGTAAAAGTAACAGATGATGTAATAACTGCGTTATTTTCGGATAATCCAATTGCTTCAAGCGCCAGATGTAATCCGGCAGTTGCTGAATTTAATGCGATCGATTCTTTTGAGGACACATAATCACAAAAATCATTTTCAAATTGCTTTACTTTTGGACCTGAGGTCACCCAGCCGGAGCGTAGAACTGATGCAACCTCTTCAATTGCCTCTTCAGAAATACTTGGAAGGGCAAAAGGAAGAAAAGTATCTCTTATAGTCTTAATCATAGTAATTATGTCGCTCCATATTGGGTTATAATAATTCTTCGACTGAAACGAAAAATTCTATATTTATTTTCAATTTCCTTATTGCAATTAAAGGCCTTAAAATGATATTACTTTTTATAGATTATAGACAATCTTTGCTATTGTGAAAGTTAGTTTTGACCAAATTTTGAGAAGGATATCAACTATAGATCGTGATATCCAAGAGCTAAACAGGTTCAAAAATAGAATTCCTGGAAATCGGGTATATTATTCTAACCTGAATGCTACTTTTGATGGGAAACTTAAAGAATTAAAGCATGAAAAAGATTCTTTATTAGAACTAACAATAAAAAATCCTCCAAATTGGATACTTGGAGTGATAAATTCGTTTGCAATTGAGAGTCGATCCGAAAATAAATCATATACACCAAAAGGATTGGGGAATCTTCCTAAACTAGAGAAAACTATGAATTCAAGTCGCAACGTTAAACAATTTTTGCGAGATATTCCCAAAACCGAAATCCATCTCCATCTCGAGGCATGCCTAAGTAAATCATCCCTCCTGGAATTGTTAAATAAAAATGAAATTAAAATAAGTGAAGAAGAATTTAATCAAAAATTTATTTTTAACGATCTAAATGGATTTATTCAGCTTTTCTTTTTTATTCAAAGCTCCGTAAAACACGAAAGCGATTTCTCGATCTTAATTGATTCTGTTGGTCAATACATGAAAAGAGATAACATTATCTATTCAGAAGTTTATTTAGCTCCTACAAAATTTTTACAAATAGGTTTAGACTTCAATAAGATGATGGAGGTTGTGATACGAGGTATTCGTAAAATTAAATCGGAAGATGAAAGAGAAATTAAATTATTAGTAGATGTTTCCAGAACTTTTGGATCTGATAATGCAATGAATAATTTAAAGAGGGTACTCAAACTAGAATATCCAGAAGTAATCGGAATTGGACTCGGTGGAGCAGAATTATTAGGACCTGCAAAAGATTATGAAGAAGTATTTGCCCTTGCAAAACAATCAGGTCTTAGAGTAGTTGCTCACGCTGGAGAAGATGATGGTCCTTGGTCAATTTGGGATGCAATAAAATATTTAAAAGCGGAAAGAATAGGTCACGGTACTTCAGCAATTCAAGACCCCGAGTTAATGAAATATTTAAAGGATAACAAAATTCCTCTTGAAGTATGTATCACTAGTAATCTATTTACAGGGAAATACGTGAAGTTAGCAGAAAATCATCCCGTAAAACAATTTTACGAAAATGGAATTATAATTACAATAAATACAGATGATCCTGAAATATTTGATGTGAGACTTTCTGATGAATTTTTAATTTTGCATGAAAACTTAAAATTTAATATAGATGAAATTATGGACATAATTAAATCAGGTGTCTATGCTACTTTTCATCCTGAAAAAGATGAGTTATGGAGCAAAATAAAATCAGAAATAGATAAATTTCGAATCATCTATGACCTATAAACTTTGATTTTGATGACTATTTTAAAATCTCCCTGTATTAAAATATGTGAAATGGATTACTCAACAGAATTATGTTCTGGTTGCTTTAGAACATTAGATGAAATCGGAACTTGGACATCTTTGAATGAAGAAGAGAAAATAAAGTTATTAAAAGAATTGGAAGTTCGTAAATTTTTGAAAAAAAACTCTCATGGGTAAGAAAAAAAAATATTTAATAGAACTTGAAAAGAAAAATTATCCATTAGCTCTTACTTTAATTGATAATGAGCTAAGAGAGGATCCAAGTAATCCAGAATTATTATATAACTTGGCAATTTGTTGCGCAAGGACAGGAAATTATAAAAAGTGTATTACGGTTTTAAACGATCTAATAATTAAATCAATAAAATATATAGATATTGATAATGTATATAGGTTAATGATATTCTCGAATATTCAATTAAAAGAATTTGATAAAGCTCTCGAAACTACCGATGAAAGACTTAAAATAAATTTAGGAGATATTAGATTATTATCGTTCAGAGCACATATTTTAGAGAAAACATCTAAACTTCATGATGCAATTCAAATTCATAAAAATATTTTAAAATTAAATCCCGATTATTTAAACAGTTTGAATTCGGTAGCGTATTTAACTGCAATTCAACCCAATTCTTCTAAAGAGGAATTAATTGAGGCAATGGAATGTATAAAATTAGCTCTAAATAATGATCCGAATAACCCCGCTTATCTCGATACACTAGGAGTAATACTCAAACGACAGGGAAACAGAGACCAAGCTCTCCGAGCATTCAACAAAGCCCTATCAAAAGCACATACTTCCACTTCAGAAATTATTGACCATCTTCAGGATTTGTTATAAATTTTTTAATAAATCTTTTTCGATTCTGAATTAATTTTTGCCCATTTGACTACCTAATCATGTTTTTGACATATAGAAGAATCAAAAAATTTTTAAGTAAACATGGGAATAAATTGAAATATTATTTTTTTTACTTGTGATTACAGTAAAAATAAATTAAAAAAGTAATTAGTTGATAGATTTAAAAAAATACCGGAGATAATTTGAAATAATGAATGTTAAAATTAAACTTTCTACATTTTTTTTTATTATATTCTTTATATTCATTGGATGTGAATCCAGTTCTAATTCCAGTTCCAGTAGTTCATTAGCCGCTTCTCTTTTAACTTATCCTATTATTACATCCATAGAGCCTAGATTTGTAAATTCTTCCTTTGCTATCAGCGGAATAACATACCCTGCTACTACTTTAAAAATTACTGGTAGGAATTTCTCTGCAGTTACTACAGACAATATAGTTCTTTTTAATGGAATTACGGCTAATGTCATTTCTTCCACCACAACAGAGATTTCTACACTGGTTCCCGATGGAGTTTATTCTGGAGTTGTAACTGTTTCTAAGGTTGGGGGAAGTTGCACAAGTATAGATAAAAAGTCTGGAATAAATTGTGGAGGATCAGACTTATTTGTAAGTTGCTATGCTCCATTTAAAGCAGAATATGGGACTGAAATTTTACTGTCATACGGAACTCAAAATAGTATCACATTTACTGAATCAATTGGAACGAAGGCATTTAGAATAGATTTAGCTATAGGAACCAGATCTATGTTATTAAATTGTCCTAATAATATGACTGTAACTTTATTTTCTAAAACATGCTCCCCTTCGATAACTAAAGATATAGTTCCAAGCAATATAACACCACAATTGACATTTGATGGAGGTTATACATTACAATTTTTTGTAACTACTCAGGCTGGTGATTGCAAGATAACAGTTTATTAAAAAAGATGCCATACCCATTTATTATTCTAATAATTTTATTTTCATTTACTTCGATTTTAAGAGTAATTGAGTTAATTATTTCAAATAAAAATTTTAAAAGCAGGAAAGATGAAAATGGTATTACAATTCCAATTGAAAAATCATTTTTCTTATTTGTACTACTTCATGTATCTTTTTTAATACTAGTTCCTGTTGAAGTTTTTTATCTAAATCGCCCATTCTTTAATTTACTTGGTATTATAATGCTATTGATTTATTTTATGTGCTTGATTTTAAGATTTCATGTGCTAAATGTTTTAGGAAAAAACTGGAATACGAAGGTTATATATAATCCTAAATCAGAAGACTCTATAACAATTACTGGAATTTATAAATATATCCGTCATCCCAATTATTTAATAGTTATTTTAGAAATTATATCATTATCTTTATTTCATACAGCTATTTGGTCTTTCTTATTTTTTTCACTATGTAATTTAGTATTGTTATTCTTTAGAATTAATTTTGAAGAAGAAAAGTTATTTAAAAATGTAAAATACTTAAAACATTTTGCAGATAAAAAAAGATTTATACCAGGGATTTTTTAAATTCAATTGATTTAAAAATAAATTATACTCTATTATGTTATTTTATTATCTAAAATTTTATAAATATTTTGATGAAATAATTTATTTTGTCGTACTTATTCTCTTTTTATTCAATACAATATTATCCCAAGATATTAAAGTAGATGAAAATTCAAAGAAAATCAACATTACTTCAAAGATTTTATATAAAGAAATAAATAAAAATTATCAAACCAATTATGACTATCTAGATAAAATTCCTAAAGAATCATTTAATAAACAAGAAGAAGAATATTTTAGAATTGGATACTCTCAAAATGATCTTCTTCTATACCTTAGTATAACTGATTTAATCGATAAAAAAATATACCTAGAAATTAGTGACCCTCTAATTGATTTAATTGAAGTGTATATAAAAAATAATAATAAGTATATAAATTATAAATCTGGAAGAATGATTTCTATTAATGATAGAAATATGAAAGATAGAAAACATATCTTTGAAATTTCATCTTTTGATAAGAATCAAAGGATTGATATATTTTTAAAATTAAGTTTTGAAGATACCTCTATTTTTAGTGTGAGAATCTTAACTGAAGATACACTATGGCAGGAAAATAGAGATTATAATTTAATTTTAGGTTTATATTATGGATTAATAATCATCGTCCTTATAGTATATATAATTGTTTATATTGGATCAAATGATTTAGTATATTTACAATATATATTATTTATTTTATCGATTTTCTTTTTTCAATCTGGATTAGATGGGACTTATATTTATTTTTTAGTTGAAAATCCTGAAACTCATAAAAAATTATATTTACTAAGTATTTATTTTTTACATTGGGTTACATTTTATACAATCATAAAAATATTACTCTCAGAGGATAATTATAAAAAGGAAAGGAATTTTTGTTTTTACTTAATTCTAAGTTCAACTCCATTTGTAATTCCTGTCTTTAAATTAGAGTACCAAACTTCATTAATAATTTTAAATACAATGGAATTGATTATTTTAATAACACTAATTTCATTTTGCGTAACCAAATTAAATAATATTCCTAAATCTACGAAAATTCAAAGTATTGTATTACTTCCCTCAATTTTAGGAATTTCTTTATTTCATCTTAAAAATTTAGGATTGATTCCTATAAATATTATTACACTTAATATTTTTGAAATTTTCAATTCAATTCAAATGATAGTATTAGCTATTCTAATCACCTTAAGAATTCGTGAACCACAAATTGAGATACAAAAACAAAAAGAAAAATTAGAATCACTCTCAAAACAAAAGAATTATGAATATAAAAAACTTATAGAGACAGAAGAAAGAGAAAAAATTATTTTAGATGAACTAAAATTAGCATCTGATATACAAAGAAGTCTTATCCCGGAAAAAGAGAAAATTTATCCTTTTATTAAGGTAAAATATCATTACGAATACTTAATGCAAGTTGGGGGAGATTTTTTTGATATCATAAATATAAATAACAATTCCGTTGCTGTTTTTATTGCAGATGCATCTGGACATGGAATTTCTGCGGCCCTATTAGCAACTATGTACAAAATGAGTTTTACTAATGCTATTTCAAAATTCTCTTCACCAGCTCAAATATTCAGAGAAATAAATATTCAGACCAGGAAAGTTTTAGATACACACGATTACTTGACTGCATTCTTAATTACAATTAGCCCAGATGGAGATATTACATATTCATCTGCCGCCCACCGCCCCCCATTGATATTAAGAAAGAATAAAAATGTTGGTGAAATACTTTTTACAAAAGGCTTATTTTTAGGTATGAATACTAATTTTGAAGCTCCTTATGAAGAAAAGAAAGATAAATTAGAAAAAGGTGATCGATTATTATTTTATACCGATGGAGTTTTAGAGGAAAGTATAAAAAATTCATGGAATGCTGAGACGCTTCTGTTTTCTTTTATTAATTCATCAAATATTGGATTTGATAGTGCATTAGAATATGTTATCCAAGATTGGAAAAATAAACTAGGGACAAATAAAATTCAAGACGATGCAACTTTACTTATGATTGAGTATCACGGCATTTAGTAGAGATAATATACTTTTTAAATTATTTTTAGTAAAAATTGAAAATTGATGCGAATAATTGATATTGAATATTTATAGCCTTACATTATTTTGGAAAAAAAGAACATAATTCGGAGAAGACTTCGATGGTAATTAATAATCCCTCAAAAATATTTAAAAACGAAGCATCAACTTATCTATTGGAAGAATCATTTATTGAGCGTCATATTGGATCTTCTCTTGATGATATAAAAAAGATGTTAAGTATTACAGATTATGAAAATCTCGATGATCTCATTACATCTGTTGTACCGAATAATATTAGATATTCAGGTGAAATGAATATTCCTAATGGGGTAAGTGAGTTTGAAATCTTAAAGCTCTTAAAAAATATTTCAAATAAAAATAAAATTTTTAAATCGTATATAGGAATGGGATTTCAAGAATCTATTACACCAACCGTCATACTTAGAAATATTTTAGAAAATCCCGGTTGGTATACAGCATATACACCCTATCAAGCTGAAATCGCTCAGGGAAGATTAGAAGCATTATTAAATTTCCAAACAATGATAATGGATTTAACTAAAATGGATATAGCAAATGCCTCATTACTAGATGAATCAACATCTGCCGCAGAAGCTATGACTATGCTGTATCATCTTAGAGAAAATGAATCCTCAGATAAAATACTAATATCAAGTTCATGTCATCCACAGACAATTGATGTTGTAAAAACTAGAGCATTACCGATGGGTATTGATGTTGAAATAGGAGACTGGAAAGAAGTTCAACTCAATGATAAATATTTTTGTGTTATAGTGCAATATCCTGAAACAGATGGAAATATTCCCGACTATTCTACTTTTATAGAAAGATGTAAATCATTAAAAATTAAATCTATTTTCGTTGCAGATTTATTATCTTTAGTAGTATTAACACCACCCGGAGAAATGGGTGCAGATGCAGTAGTTGGAAGTAGTCAGAGATTTGGGCTTCCTTTGGGTTATGGTGGACCTCATGCAGGTTTCTTTGCAACTAAAGATGAATATAAGAGAAGTATGCCGGGGCGATTAGTCGGTGTTTCTAAGGATAGATTAGGAAATCCTGCATTACGATTATCTTTACAGACAAGAGAGCAGCACATTAGACGGGATAAAGCAACTAGTAATATTTGTACCGCTCAGGTTTTACTTGCCGTAATTTCCTCTATGTATGCTCTATACCATGGACCTAAAGGGCTTCGCAGAATCGCAATGAGGATTCACTCTCTAAGTAATATTTTAGCAGAGGGAGTTAAGAAGCAAGGTCATACAGTTATTTATAAAAACTATTTTGATACATTAAAAATAAAATTAAATCATTTAGAATCAGAAACTCTAAAAAATAGAGCTGAGAGAAATAAAATAAATATCAGAATTTATTCAACTTTTGAAGTTGGTATTACAATTAATGAAACTACCAATTTGGAGGATATTGATGATTTATTAAAAATTTTCCATCCAAAAGAAGAATCTGAATACTCAGCAAGAGATCTAGTTTCTATATCCTCTGATTTAGAGGAAAAATTCATACGAAAGTCAGAAATTTTACAACAAAAGGTTTTCAATTCTTTCCACACTGAAACTGAAATGCTGAGATACATACATAGACTAGAATCTAAAGATTTATCACTTAATGCATCAATGATTCCTCTAGGATCCTGCACTATGAAATTGAATGCGACAACTGAAATGATACCCGTAACATGGCCTGAATTTGGATCTATACATCCTTTTGCACCCAAAAATCAAGCTGAAGGTTACCAAGAAATATTTAATGATTTGGATAAATGGTTATGCGAAATCACAGGATTTGATAAGATTTCATTACAACCTAATGCTGGTTCACAAGGTGAATATGCTGGTCTCTTGACAATTAGATCCTATGATATTAGCAGGGGTGAATCTAAGAGAAATATTTGCCTAATTCCTGTATCTGCCCATGGAACAAATCCAGCTAGCGCCGTAATGGCAGGCTACAAGGTTGTAGTTATTGCCTGCGACGATAAAGGAAATGTTGATTTAATAGACTTAAAAAAGAAGGCAGAGGAACACAAAAATGAGCTAGGTGCTCTAATGGTAACCTACCCTTCAACCCATGGTGTTTTTGAAATACAAATCAAAGAAATTTGTGAGATAGTACATTCATTTGGTGGTCATGTTTATATGGATGGAGCCAATCTCAATGCTCAAGTAGGACTTTGTAGACCCGCTGATATTGGAGCTGATGTATGTCATATGAATTTACATAAGACATTTTGTATTCCACATGGTGGTGGGGGACCCGGTGTTGGTCCAATTGGAGTTGTAAAACATTTAGCACCTTTCTTGCCAGGTCATTCTGTAATTGACAATGGATCTGGTAATAACTCGGGCTCAATCACATCTTCTCCGTATGGTAGTGCAAGTATATTATTAATCTCTTATGCCTATATTAGAATGCTCGGTCAAGAAGGCTTATCTCTCGCCACTAAGATTGCTATTTTGAATGCTAATTATATAGCAAAAAGATTAGAAAATTACTTTCCTGTGTTATACAAAGGTGAGTCAGGGCTTGTAGCACATGAATGTATTTTAGATTTTAGAAAGTTTAAATTGAGTGCAAATATTGAAGTAGAAGACATCGCAAAAAGATTAATGGATTATGGATTTCATGCACCCACAATGTCTTGGCCAGTTCCTGGGACATTGATGGTTGAACCAACAGAAAGTGAGTCTTTACCTGAACTTGATAGATTTTGTGATGCGATGATTTCAATTTATAATGAAATACAGGATATTGAAATGGGAATCCTTGATAAAAATGACAATCCTTTAAAAAATGCTCCTCACACTGCTATGATGAGCTTATCTTCAGATTGGAAGAATTCATACTCAAGAGAGAAAGCTGTGTATCCTTCGGAAGAGTCTAAACAATTTAAATTTTGGCCTACAGTTGCTAGAATTGATAATGTTTATGGAGATAGAAATTTAGTATGTTCCTGTGAACCTTTAGAGAGTTATCTATAATTTAGACAGATATTACTTGAGACAATGGCGAAATCATATTTTGTAATTACAAATATGATTTCGCAAATTTTAGATAAATTTTTATTTTTCTAAAAGTAAATTATTTATCTTGGTTTTTACTTCCGAAGAATCGGGTATGACAGAAGATGGATACCTAGCAACTATATTACCTTTTTTATCTAGTAAGAACTTTTCAAAATTCCAAGATATTTCCTCTTTTGATGAAGAATTAGTTAACAGAAACTGATAAATAGGATGCTTAGATTTACCTTTTACAGATATTTTTGACATCATATCAAAAGAAACTCCATAATTATTTTTACAAAACTCTGCAATTTCGGAATCTGTACCAGGTTCTTGTCCTCCAAAATCATTCGACGGAAATCCAATTATTTTTAATCCTTTAGAAGAATACTCTTTATTTAGATTTTCAATATTCTTATATTGCCCTGTGTAACCACATTGCGACGCAACATTTACAATCAAAACAGGTGATCCTTTATACTTAGAAAAATCAACGTCCTTACCTTTGATATCTTTTGCTTTGAATTTATAAAATTCAGATGAATGAATTGATATAGATAGTAGAATTAAAATTAAAACTTTATACATAATGCTCTCCTTTAGGTAATCTTGAATTAAAAAATAAATTATGTAAAGAGATATTTTTTTAAAAAATCGTTTCAATCTTACAGATAGAATTATCTCTTTATAACACCATAAAAAATCGTATTGTCTATTTCTTTTATGATTTCTAAAATACTATAATTTGATGTATTACTAAAAAAACTAGAATCTAAAAGATTTAACATTGCAGATAAATAAATATAAGCAACTATCTCTGCCTTCACATCTTTTTTTACATAGCCCTTTTTTATCCCATCTGTGATTAAATCAGTAAAATTTTTTGGTATATGATTTAATTTATGATTTTCAATTAGTTTCCAAGCCTCTTTGCATGACTTTTTAATATCATAAAGAAACGAAATATCAATTTCTTTAAAATTTTCACTAGTAGCTAATATTATTTTTTCTATCTTATCATGGAATTTAATATCTTCTGAATATATGATTTCAGTTATTCTTTTTGAATTAATATCTATCTTTCTTTTCACACATTCCATAAGGACTTCTTCTTTACTCGCAAAGTGCTTGTAAATTGTTTTCTTAGACATTCCACATTCATTAGCTATTTCTTCCATACTAGAATTAGTGTAGCCAAATTGAAAAAATATCCTTTCGGCTACTTCTAGTATCACAGAAATTGATTTTGACTCATCCATTTATAGTTGACTCTGTTTTTTTTGACTTAATTACAAAAGTTGGAATCCTAGTTATAAATCTAAATACTTTTTTAATAAAATACATTCCTTCTAAATTTGCTAAGTAAAATGCTGGAATCAAGATAAGAGTAATTTGAGTGGATGCAATAATCCCATAAGCAAGAGCAAGAACCATCGGTTCAATAAATGCATCCGATCCACCTACTCCATATGCTGTTGGTAATAATCCTAGTACTGTAGTACCCGTTGTTATAATTATTGGGCGAAGTCTCCTACTTGCACCAGTAATAATTTGATCGATCAAATTATTCTGATTAAAACTATCATCGGTGACATTATCTTGAACGATTTTATTGATAAACTCTACCATCATGATCGAATTATTTACAACAATTCCACTGAGTCCAATCACTCCAATTAATCCCATAAAAGAAAAAGGCCTTCCATGAAAATAAAATGCCCATATCACACCTATGAGTCCAAAAGGTATTGCAAGTAGAACCATAATTGGTTGGGACAGCGAATTAAACAAGAGTGCGATAACCAAAAATATAGCTACAATTCCTCCGATAAATGCAACTAGTAATGATTTCACGGATTCTTTTGACTTTTCAGCTTCTCCACCATAAGATATTCTTACATCTTGGTTTGTTTTTAAGAGAGGCGCATATTTTAGCATTAACTCATCAATTACTTTTTGAGGATTCAGAGTAACTTCTGTTCTAGCATTAATGGTTGTTGTAACATCACCATTCGTATGAAATATAGATGAATCTGCATTGATAGTTGAGAGTTTTGCAAACGAACTTATCGGAACAAGTCTTCCTTCTCTATTTCGTACTTCTAAATTGAGGACATTTGTAATATCACGTCTAGATGTTTCTGGGAATCTAACCCGTACTTCAATTTCCTCATTTTGTCTTACAATAGATGTTGATCTTACTCCATCAAATGCAATACGTAATGTACTAGCAACATCTTGAACTGTTAAACCTGTAGTTGCCAATGACTTATAATCTATATCTAACTTAAATTCTTCCCTGCCAATTTTATAGTTAGAAGAAATATCAGAAACTCCTGGATAGTTCTTTAAATCTTCAGATATGTTATTTACAAATTTGAGTCTGGCTTCGTCGTTGTCAGAGTGCACATGTAACTCTATTGACTTCCCTGCGGGTGGGCCAGGTTTTTGTAAGTCAAAAGTTAATTCTTTGGCTCCTTTAACATTTTGTGTTACGTAACCGCGCAATTCTTCTAAAATCAAACCAGCCTCTCTTTTCCTTTTGGAAGATGGTACCAATGATACTTGTAGATACGCTAAATGCTTTTCTCCACCTACTGGAACAGCAAGTTCTTGCGAATTTTTAGTGCCTATCTTTGCTATGTAAAATGCTAATTCTTCTTTCGGAAGTTTCTTTACTTCAATCTCTATTTGTTTTATAACTTCTTCTGTTGCATCAAATGTTACATCATCTTTCATTTCTACATAAACAAAAAAAGTATCTGCTCCGTCAGGAGGAAATATATTAAACAAAATCTTAGTCTTTCCCCAATACAGAGTAAAAACTAAAAGAAAAATAGTCAGTAATATTGTAATATACTTATATTCTAATATCTTTCTCATAGCTTTTTCATAAGGAATTGATATTTTTTGAAAAAACTTATCCTGCCATTTTTCCTTAGTAACTTCTTGCTTTTCCTTCATAATATGACGTAAATGATTGGGAAGAATAAACCATGAATTAAATAGAGACCCAATGAGGGATGCAATAACCACAGTAGGTATTACAGAAACAAATTTTCCCATAATACCGGTCATAACAAACATTGGAGCAAAAGATAGTACAGTAGTGAGAACAGAAGCAAATACAGGAAGCACTACTTCCATTGTTCCTTCTAAAATAGACTCAATTTTATTGTAGCCTTGGGTAGAGTAGTACAAAGAGTTCTCTGTCACGACAATTGACTGATCTACAATCATTCCCAATGCAATAATCATTGCAGCAAGTGAAATCGAGTTTATATCAGCACCTACAAATTTCATTAAGACAAATGTCATCGCAAATGAGATGGGAATACTTAAAGCAACCAAAAAAGAAGACTTAAAATCTAAAAATAGTATTAAAATTAGTATTACAAGAAAAAATCCAATGAAAGCATTTGATACCACAACATCTAATCGATTTGCAACTACCCTAGTTTCATCATTTACTGCAATTAAGTTAATGCCAGAAGGAATTGTTTCTTGTTTTTGTTTGAGATATTCTTTGATTTTATTTACAACTCGAATGATATCTGCGTTTGAGGATTTTTTAATAACTAGCATGATTCCACGCTTACCATTAAAAATTGTCCTCATTTTTTCATCTTTATATCCTTCCTTTACTATACCAAGGTCACTTATTTTGACTAAACCACCCCCAAACTCCGATCGAACTATCACTTCCCCCACATCCTCGATTGTATCAAATTGAGAAAGTGTGAGAATATTTCTTTGAGTATTATAAGATTCTAAGTTTCCACCTGTAGCTCTAATATTACGTTTTCCTAATGCTAGTAAAACATCATTTAAAGCTATGTAGTACTTTTTTAATTTTTCAGGGTCTAAGTTAACATCAAATTCTTTATCTCTAAATGAATATTTATCAACATAGGAGACACCTGATATTTGCTTGAGATCTTTTTCTATAATTTTAGCAATTCTTCTAATTTCTGCATAATCAGCATCTCCTGAGATACCAATTGATAAAATTGGTAGTTCTGAAGATTTTAAATCCCTTACATTTGGTCTTTCTGTAACTTCTGATGGTAAAGATGCGACTCTATCGACGGCTCTACGGATATTATCCTTCACTTCATCTGTATCGGGATAATTTATATCAATTTCAACGGTAACAACAGATACATTTTCACTAGACACAGAGGTATACTTATCAATTCCTGTAACACTTTTGAGCTCATCTTCAATTAATCGTGTTACATTTTGCTCCACATCCTTGGGAGAGGCTCCGGGATATTTGGTGGTAACTATCATTTTTGCCAGGTCAACTTCTGGAAATTTATTTCTATTCATAGAAGTGATGGCTTTTAAAGAAAGCATGGCGATAAATACTAAAATAACATTTACCAACATGCTTCGGCTCATAAAAAATTTGATAAGTGATTTCATATATTATAAATCCTTTAGAATTAAAGGTACCTTCGGAAACTATAAAAGTTTCCTGAGTTTCCTGTCAATTGGATTATCAGATTCTTTATTAAAATCTGCTAACCTCCCAACTTGAAAGGCAACTAAATGACATAATCAGAATTTTACACTGTTCAAACGGCAATCTCAAAATCATAAGTAGAATAGTGTAATACTTCCGTACGGTTATAAAACCATCTTAAGATTATTTCTGTTAATATCTTTTCCAGAATTGATCTTAATTGCTGAATGAAATATTCTTTATTTCTTAATTCCATATTTGCGAGGAATTTGATTATGACCTGGCTTGAGAAAGCAACAAATAAGGGTTTAGATGAACTTCTTATTCACATTTAGTGGGATATAAAATGTGTTAGGTAGAAGAAATAGGATTCTAGCTGACTTCAGGATATATATAAACTACTATTTAGTTCTTTATTCAAAAACTTTTATAAAGGTAAAATATTAGGTATATCTAATATTTTACCTTTATTTTAATAATTTAGTTTTTTTCAGAGCTGTAATATTTAACAACTTGAACAATCTTATTTGTAATTCTAATGAAATCGTGTCATACGAATCATCTTATAATTAATAACTAAAAATCTATAGAATTGCCAAAAAATATTAGTTCTCATATTTATTGTAAATTCTGTTGGCATTGGTGCATAAAAATCTTTTTCATAGGATTGTCTTACTTTCATTTCTTTCTCCTTATTCTGGTATCATCTTCCAAAAGGGATTTCCTTTTGCTTTGTACATAAAAACATAATGTAAAATATGTTTTATCCAGTGACCTGCAAGTCCAATTTCTCCAAATGTATAGTTGATATCCCTACCATACGTTGGATACTTATCATAATCGGGAATAATTGGAAACATTGTCATAGATACTGCTGTCCCATCAAATAAACCAGCTCCTGCTGATGCAATACAAGCCGCTCCCATAGAGGACATAGAAGCAGATCTTGTTGGTTTATCTGATCCTGTTCTTATCATATCTGTAATACTTCTTGCTACTTCTCTTCCCATGACTCCTGATGGCATACCAGTTCTAGGAGGGGTAGGGAAAATTGGTGTTCCTTTGGGACTTTTCATAGGTTTTGAAATTGCATGGGGAGGAGCAAATGCTATCCCGACAGCAAAAATATTTTTATAACTTTGATTTTGATAGTAAGTAGGCCAATCGGAAGACTTCCATTCTTCGTACGACTTCACTGTATAATCAGCATCTACTTTCATAAAAGAATTGGGAGCAAATAAATTTGAGGTAATTTCTTCCTTATTTTTATTGAAAGCCTTTAATCCAACTCCCGAAAATGGAGGTAATAACATAGTAAAATCAAAATCAACTGACTTTTCTTCCCCATCTAAATTCTCATAGAACAACTTATCTTTTTCTACCTTTTGAACATGAGCTCGTGTAATCCAATTTAACCCTCTTTCGACAAAGAGAGATTCTGTAAATATTTTAGAATGTGTGATATAGCCTCCGCGTTTAATATGCATTCCTCCAATTCCAAAATCGCCTAACTCATATTCATTTGAAATCCAAGTTATATCTGCTTTATCTCTCACTCCATTATGTTTAAGAATGTATTCAACATTAAAGATATATTCAAACGCCGCCCCTTGACAGGTACAGTTTCCATGACCAGTTCCAATAACTATCTTTTGTCGTTCCCCTTTTTTCATTCTTTGAATAGATTCTTGTAAAGCATTGTTTGCCTCAACTGCATGACCATAAGTACATACTGAATAACTATTTTTTTCTGGACCCAATCCTTCTGTTGCCCCAAAATTCAATTTAGGACCTGTCGCATTGATTAAAAAATCATAGGATACTTCTTCCACTGTTCCACTTTTTAAAGAGTTAGTATATTCAATAGTCACATACCCTCTGTCATTTGAAGTACTTCCTTCGGGGTGAATACTGACTGCTTTTGCCTGTTTATATGTGATACCCATTTTTTGATATATCGGTGCTAATTCAAAAGTAACATCTTCCGGTGACATCAAACCTACTCCTACCCAAATATTTGATGGTATCCAATTCCATTTACTATTTGGAGATATTACAATGATCTCATCCTCTTTTTTGGAGAATGACCTAGAATACATCGCCGCTGTATTTCCCGCAATTCCTGCCCCTAATATCACTATTCTTGCCATCTATTTATCTCCCATTTCATTAAATATACAATACCATATATAGTATGTATATGATTATTTCTTTTTAGGAAAAAATTAGTCTATTTATCGTTTTTTAAGGATTTTTTTACTATTTTTATTTTTCCTCTTGACATTTAAATATAATATACCCCGTATGGTATATTATATTTAAAGGAGATTATTATGGAAATATTTTGGCATAGAGAAAGAATCATTTTACTAATGGCGGGATTATTTAATCTCATAGGGTTAACACTATCTTTCTTATTTTCTCCCTACTTTTTAATTTTATGCTTATTAGTAAGTATTAACTTAACCATTTATTCAATTACAGGGTTCTGTATTATGGGTACTATACTTTTTAAATTAGGTATCAAATCTCAAAAAGAATGTTCTCTATGAAGTTTATATTTTTATTATTTGGTTCCTTACTTCTTATTAATCCAGTTTATTCTGATAAGGAGGAAGAAGTATTTAAAGGTTCGGTTATAGAATTTTCAGAAATATGGAATTTGGTTATCGAAAATTCCCATACACTGAAAGCAGGTTCCCATGAAGAAAAATCTGCTGAGATTGCAAAGAATAGAGCTAGTAAACATTGGATTCCAAAAGTATATTCTGACGTAAGAAGTTATAATACAAACGACCCAGCAATGAATTTCTTTTCCAATCTAGGCCAAAGATCTGCTTTAGATGGAGACTTCTCAACAAAAAGTACAAGAAGTAGGCTTTCTAATTATGTTGATACAAGTAACAATATATATACAACTCCTAATTATAATACACTAAACTTATTTGCACCCGACACTCTGAATAATCCCGGATCAAACACATTTTCTCGTGGTACAATCGGCGTTGATCTCCCTCTATACGAAGGTGGTTCGAAAGTAAATATTTCTAAAATGACAGAAAAGAAACTGGAAGGGAAGAAGAAAGAAAGAGAATTCGTAATACAAAGTGAATACTTTTCAGCAGTTTTCACTTACTCAAGTATATTAGTTATGAATAATTATTTAAAAAAGATGATTGAGTTAAATAAAATAGTAGATGGACTACAAAAAAGATTTCAGCTTAAAGGGAGTCCCATTGGATACTCAGGTTATTTAGGTATCAAAAGTATCCAAAACTATATCAAGGGTAATAAAGATAGCGTTCGATCTCAAATAATGTCTCTTAAAGAGAATTTAGAAATTATCACTGATAAAAAAATTAATAATTGGGTTCCAAAAGATGATAATGTGATACTTTTTTCTGATAAATATTTAAAAATTCAAAATTCTGATGAAATAAATCCAGAGTTAAAAATTACGAAAGCATATAAATCTTATGCAGAAGGTTCTGAAATACAAATTGAAGCTGAAAAGGCAAGGCATCTTCCAAAAGTTGGAATGTTTGGTGAGGCTTATGCCTATAATGGTTCGAGAGATACAGCAACATCTTATAATGCTGGTTTATATGTTCAAATGAATCTACTTTCTCCAACAGATATTGGTATAATCGAGGAAGCGAAACAGAATAGTTTAGCAATTAAAGAAAGAGTTGAAGATATGAAAATGAAGGACAAAGCTAAGTATAATTCTTTGTCAAGGATGGAGAAATCCTTAAAAGAAAATATCATTCTTATGAGTGAAACACAAAAACTACAAGAAGAACAGATAATAAATTCTCAAAATCTATTTTCCACTGGATCAATCAATATTCTTCAACTAGCAGAAGTATTAAACCAAGTTACAGAATTCTATCGAAAAAAAGCTGAAGCCGAAACAGAATATCTTCGAATTAGGTCTGAACTTACATTATTTAATGAATCAACTTCTGGAGACTTAAAATGAGTACTACAAAAATATATAAGAAAGGATTTGCAGGAATTTTAGCAGAAACCTTTATCAATTCTCAATTAACTCCCGTAATAGCTATTGTTAGTATTCTACTAGGAATATTTTCAGTAATACTTACTCCGAAAGAAGAAGAACCACAAATTTCCGTTCCCATGATTGACATACAAATTCCTGCTCCAGGGTTATCACCCGAAGAGGTAGAAAGAAAAGTTACCGAACCTGTAGAGAGAGGGATCTGGGGATTAGATGGAGTTGAATATGTTTATTCAATGAGCCAGCCACACGGAGCCTTAATAACTGTTCGATTTAAAGTGGGAGAACCAATTGAACCATCATTATTAAAGGTGCATCACAAATTAATGGAAGTCAAATCGGAAGTTGGAGAAATTATGCTTCCACCCCAAATTAAGTCTTTTTCAATTGATGATGTTCCTTTTTTGACTCTAACATTTAGCTCTGATAGTTTAGATGATTATGAACTAAGAACGCAAGTCGCACCTCTAGCCAGAGAACTATCAAGCACACCCGATCTCTCTAAGGTGGAACTATTGGGAGGTCGGAAAAAAACCATTCGTGTAATAGTAAATCCAGAGTTGAGCAAAAATAATGGGGTAAATCTTTTAGATATAGCCTCAAATTTAAAAGCAAATGATTCCTTTCTTCCAGCAGGAAAAAATTGGAGTGATACGCATATTTATGACATTGAAATCGGCGGAAGAGTTAGAAGCATAGAGGATGTAGGGAAAATACCTATTGCTCAAAGAGGTGGAAGAGTAGTAAGAATCAAAGATGTTGCTAAAATTGAAGAAGGTCCCGAAGAAAGAAAACGTCTATCTTTACTTTATGATAAAGAACTAGGCAGTACAGCTAGAGCTGCTGTTTCAATTGTCTTTTCTAAAAGAAAAGGTACCAATGTTGTAATACTTGCTCAACAACTCTTAGAAAGAGCTGAGTTATTTAAAAAAGAATTACCTCCTGAAATAAAACTCTCTATTGTAAGAAACTATGGCTTAACTGCTGACGAAAAATCACATGAACTCATTGAACACTTACTCATAGCAACATTCAGTGTTACAATTTTAATAGCAATTTGGATGGGAATTAGAGCCGCAATCGTTGTATCAATTGCAATACCAGTTACTTTAGCCTTGACTCTCGCAATCTATTACTTTATGGGTTATACATTAAATCGAGTTACATTATTTGCTCTGATATTTTCAATTGGAATTCTAGTAGATGATGCAATTGTAGTTGTTGAAAACATAGAACGACATCTTTCACTCGATCCATCCCTAGGAATAGTGAAAGCGACTATTAATGCAGTTTCCGAAGTAGGAAACCCAACTATCCTTGCAACTTTTACTGTAATTGGAGCTATTCTACCCATGGCATTTGTAAGAGGTTTGATGGGACCTTATATGAAACCCATCCCTGTTGGAGCGAGTCTCGCAATGATTCTTTCTCTTTTTGTAGCATTCATTGTAACTCCATGGGCTTCTGTTCGATTATTAAAACACCATCATTCTGAAAAAAGTGATACAAGTCATTCAGAAGAACCTAAACTTTCACTTTTAGATAGACTCTATGTTTCTTTTGTAAATCATATGTTAACAGTGAAAACATCGACGTTTGCATTTGGATTTGTTTCTGTGCTTTTATTACTATCTGCAGGGTCTTTAATCTACTTTAAAGCTGTTAAAGTAAAAATGCTTCCCTTTGATAATAAAAATGAATTCCAGATTCTTATTGATTATCCGACATACACGCCTCGCGACAAAGCTATTGAGATGACAAAAACTTTAAGTGATTCTCTATTAAAAAATCAAGATATAAAAAAAATACAGATTTTTTCAGGGGAAGCCGCTCCCTACTCTTTTTCGGGAATGGTAAAACACACATTTTTAAGAAATAAAGAATTCATGAATGATCTTCAAATTGTTTTATCAGACAAAGGAGATAGAAAGAAATCCAGTCATCAAATAATTGAAGAAGTCAGGAGTATAATTAATGATTTTTCAATGAAAACAAATAGTACTACAAAAATCTTAGAAATTCCTCCAGGTCCACCCGTATTGGCTACAATGGTTGCTGAAGTTTATGGTCCCGACAGAAAAACTAGAGATAAGATAGCAAATGAAATATATACTATTTTTAAAAATGAAAAGAGTGTATGTGACTTAGATTCTTCGATGAGAGAGGGTAGAGAAAGATTAATTTATAAATATAATCATAGCATAGGAGGAGAGCTAGGGACAAGATCTCAATATGTTGGTATGACAGGTCATTTAATCTTTTCAGAATCTAGTATAATTTCTCTCGCAGAAGCCATCCATCCAGAAGAAATTCCAATAGATCTTTCAGTTGAAAATAAATTTCGTTCAAGTGATACTCCTTTTAAAAATCACACCATAGCATCTTTTGAAACCGGAATAGTTCCCATAGAATCCGTTATGAAAGATAAAGAAATTCTTCCAAACTATGTACTATACAGAAAGAATTTAAAACCAGTGTCTTACGTGTTTTCTGAATTATCAGGAGAAGAAGAAGCACCAGTTTATGGTATAATGAAACTTTCTCCATTGATTAAATATCCTACTCAAACCGCAGAGGTTCCCTGGAATACCTCCTCTCCTGTAGTAAAGTGGGATGGAGAATGGTTTATTACCTATGAAGTATTTCGTGATTTAGGAGGAGCATTTGGGATAGTAATGATTCTAATTTATATTTTGGTATTGGGTTGGTTTAAAAGCTATCTTGTGCCACTTATCATCATGGCACCAATTCCAATTTCTCTCATCGGAATTCTACCCGGGCATTATCTAATGGGAGCGTACTTCACGGCAACGTCAATGATTGGATTTATCGCAGGGGCTGGGATTATAGTAAGAAACTCCATCATCCTCGTAGACTTCATAGAACAGGAAGTTGAATCAGGGACAGACTTAAAAGAAGCTGTTGTAAATGCAGGCGTAGTACGATTCAGACCAATGCTACTGACCGCTGCGGCAGTTGTTGTGGGAAGCTTTATAATGCTTTTTGATCCCATTTTTCAAGGTTTGGCAGTGAGTTTAATGTTCGGAGAAATTGCCGCAACAGTGATCAGTAGATTTGCAGTGCCTTTATTGTATTACTGGATTGCTGGAAAAAGCAGACAAAAATTCTTACTGAATAAGGAATCGTGATTAGATTTTGTATTGAAATAAATTTCTTAAAAAGAATAAACCATATATTGCTTGATTAATGATAGCATATTTGCTATCATTAAATTGTGAGGGTTGTTTTAGATACTAATGTAATTTTGCAAGGTCTGAAGAATAAAAATGGTGCTTCAGGTTTTATATTAGAAAATATTAGGTCTCCTCTCTTCAAGGTGTTTCCATAAATCAATTTGCTCTTTATGCTTTTACTAAAGGTATCTCAGAAATGGAAACATCCCGATTTTTTCAAAATCGAATTGGAAATAAAACAAAAGAAAAAATTGAAAATGACTTTTTAAAAGTTTGTAATAGGCTTTCAAAAAAAGAATCTACATTGCCTGATTGAGATACACTGGAATAAAATTTTATAAGATTCAAATTCTATATTTTATTTCAATGCTTTCAAGATTGCCTGTATCGGAAGAAACAATGAATTAGAGCGATCATAAAACTTAGTAAAACCATAGTGCTCGTAAAACTTAATTGCACTTTCATTCTTAGCATCGACAATTACAGTATATATACCAATTTCATCAAATAAATGAATAGCTCTATTTAGTGCATCAACCAACAATCTACCTCCAAGACCTATTCCATGATATTTTTTATCAACAGCTAATCTACCAATACGCATAGCAGGTATTGGGTAACGAGGAAGTTTTTTTCTAGATTCTTCTGGAAGAGTATCATATAGTATTTCTGCCATACTTACTGTGTAGTACCCAGCCAAGTTTTTTGAAGAATCAATTAATAAAAAAGTTTTTCCTATTCCTTTCAAATGATTATTTTTTGCGTATTTCTTAATATAATCATTTAATGGTTCTATAGAACTATCAAAGGTATCTCTATCTATATTTGAATCGAAAGGAATGATCCTAAAATCTAAGGGATTCACCGAATGTACTTTTAATATCCTCGTTTTAAGGCATTTTTTAAAGCTTTGTTTGGCATGATTTTATTTTCAATGGATTTTAAAAATAAATCACGATCCTTATTTGTAAGTTTAATTATCTCTGAATTTTCAATATCTGTTCGTGCCGACTTTAAAGCCTGGCTTAGCATATAAGAACTCACGCTAAGTCCATTTATAGAAGCGGCTTTTTCAATAATAGACTTTTGCTCAAGATTCACTCTGAGTTCAATTCTTTCTTCTTTAGGGGTAAGGTTTGTAGTCCGAGTCATATTTCTATAATATGAATTCTGTCCGGAATTTGTCCACACATTTCTATGAAGTATATTTATATTTTAAATTCCAGCCTCTTTCAATTGTTCTTCTGTGAGACCTGTAGTCTTTAGAATGATTGCAATATCGATTCCCTCAGCTTTCAGGTTACGAGCAGTTTCTATTTTCCCTTCGATTATACCTTCTAATTTCCCTTTTTCCTCTAGCTTTTCTAAAAGTGTCATATACTCCGTCTCCAATGACTTATAAATTTCCTTACGATTGAATCTCTCGGCATCCTTGCGAATACTAAAAATATATTTCATCATATCTAATAAAATTTCAATCCTTTTTGATTCCTTTTTTTCTTTGGAAAGAAGGATAAAGAGCTGAATAAGTTGCTCTTCGAATCGATTAGGCTCTTCCCGAATGAT
>CANGZW010000001.1 GCA_947458405.1 Leptospiraceae bacterium | reverse complement strand
TATAGAGAAAAAATTATCAAATACTATAGAAGGAATCATCATAACTGATAAATTCTCAAATATCGTATTCATTAATAATCCTGCAATATCACTAATCTCGGATACTTTTAAGGCAGATTTTTTAATAGGCACTAAAATAAATTTTCCAGTGGATTATGAAAATAAATTCTTAGGTATTCCTGAAATAATCAATCTTCCCAATGGAAAAATTCTCGAATTGCAATACAGTACTATAATATGGAATCAAGAACTTTGTAAATTAATATCAGTTAAAAATATAACCTCTAAGATCTCTAATGAATTTAAAGAAAAAAATCAAAATATACTAAAAGAACAAACTATTCAATATACAAATGATGGTCTGATAACATTAGATAAAGACGGCTTTATTATATTGGTAAATCCTAGAACAATTAATTATTTTAACTCATCTGAAGAAGAATTAATAGGATTAAATTATAATAGTTTTATAAAATCTTCTTTATCAGAAGAACACGAAGAATTTTCTAATCATCCTATATTTTTAGCGTTAACAGAAGGGAAAAATTTTTCAATCTCTCAAGAGATATTTTGGAGAATGGATGGAACTCATTTTTATGTAGAGTATGATGTATCACGAATAATTAATGATTCTTCAAACAATGGTGTTGTTATCACATATAGAGATATTACATTCAAGAAACAAAAAGATGAAAATAACGAATTATACAAAGACGAATTACTTCATCTTACATATACTGCTAATAAACTACTTGAAGCAATTCAGGAAGAAGATTTATACAATACAATTGCAAAAGAACTACATTATTTTTTCTCTAACTCTTGTTTATTAATTAATCTTTATGACCCAATTTCAAATTCATTTACTACAGTTTCTAGCGCAGGTTTTACAAATAAAATGAATGAGATATATACAATTATAGGAAGAAATCTAGATGGTATTTCATTTATAGATGAATCATTTGATTCAAATAATCAAAATCTTGAGAGAAATACATCTCTTTTTTCTCTAAAGTATGGAAACTTCAATAGGAAGATTTGCTCTCAATTAGAAGTTTCCACAGGGAGTAAAGAAATAATTTCTTTACCTTTCATATATAAATCTTTATTTCTAGGAAATTGTATCCTCTTCTGGAATGAAAAAAAATTTGAATATTCCCCTACTCTAGAAGTACTACAAAATCAAATCTCAGTAAACCTATATAGACTCTATTCTACAAAAACGCTTTTTCGGGATAGACTTCGAGATGAACCCTTGATTCAAAACGTCTCCTTGCTATATGTGGAAACAAATAGAGAAGGAGTTATTTTATTTATCAATCCAGGATTTGCTAAACTGTCTGGTTATTCTTACCAAGAATGTATTGGAAAAAATCTTTGGAGTTTATTCCTTCGAGAGATTTCTTACTCTGAAATTCAGACTTTTCAATCTAATGTTTATCAAAATCCAATTCATGAGCTTAAAACTACTTTTTACACATCTCAAAATAGCACAGAAACAGTAATTTGGGATTGGGTTGTCAGAATTAGTCCCGATTCCAAAGGAGAAATCCTAGCAGGAATCGGAAGGAAATGAAAAGTTCTTTTTAAATAAAAAATAAAGAGAAAACTGGTAAAAAAAGAAACGAGGCAAGCTTTGGATTCTCTAAAAAAAACACCTCTAAACTCCTATCATAGAGAAGTAAACGCTAAAATGGTACCTTTTGGTGGATGGGATATGCCGGTTCAATACACTGGAATTGTAGATGAACATTTATCTACCCGTACGAATGCTGGACTATTTGATATTTCACACATGGGTGAAATTTTTATTGAAGGTAAAAGGGATGTTTTACTTCCATTTATAGAAAAATTAACCTGTAATCTGGTTGGTGGCTTAAAAAATGGACAGGTTCAATACAACGCCATTCTCAATGAACGTGGGGGATTGGTTGATGATGTAACGATATATAAATTCCATGAAGAGAAGTATATGATTTGCTCTAATGCTTCTAACTATGAAAGCGTATTCACTCATTTATTAAAATACAATCCCGGTATAAAAATTACAAATCAAAGCAGTAATTGGCATCAAATCGCACTACAAGGTCCTAAAGCCGATGAAATTTTTTCAAAATACTTAAATATTTCATTAACAGATATTTTATACTACACATTTAAAGAAATTCAATTTAATGGTGAAACTATCATTATTTCTCGAACTGGTTATACAGGGGAAGATGGATTTGAAATTTACTCAACAAATGATACCGGCATAAAAATTTGGAGAGAATTAGTGGATTTTGGAAATCAATTTGGCTTAAAAACAGTTGGATTGGGAGCTCGGGATACCTTGAGAATGGAAGCTAAATATCCACTCTACGGGCATGAATTAAGCTCTATTCGCTCTCCCGCTGAATCGGGAATAGGGTGGATAGTTAAGGAAAAACCAATCAAATTTTTTCAATACGAGAAAATCATTGAAGAGAAAAAAAATGGGAGTGAGGTTGATATTATTGCAATCTATTTAGATGAACCGGGTGTTTTAAGAGAACATTTTCCTATCTTTCTTCCCAATGGAAAAGAAGTAGGAACCACAACTTCAGGAACATTCTCTCCATCTCTAAAAAAGGGAATCGGTTTGGCATTGGTCATCAAAGAAGAGATAAAGAATGCGGTGCATCTTTTAGTAGAAATTCGAGGGGAAAGAAAAAAAGCTGTAATACAAAAAGGAAATTTTATACAAGGAAGTGTTAAGAAAAACTAATAGGTGATTTTATGAATGTATCAAATGATTTAAAATATACTGAGAAACATGAATGGGTTAAAATAGAAGGAAACTCTGCATTAATAGGAATCACTGATTTCGCTCAAAATGCATTGGGTGACCTTGTATTCATTCAGCTACCAAAAGTTGGAAAAAAATTCAACAAAAATGAAAGCTGTGTTACATTAGAGTCAGTTAAAGCGGCTGAAGATGTGTATGCCCCGATTGGAGGAGAAGTTACCGAAATAAATCAGTCTGTTGAAAAGGATCCATCTATTGTAAACAAAGATGCATATTCCTCCTGGATGATTAAGGTAGCTGGATTCAATCAAGATGAGGTACAATCTCTTTTATCCCCGGATCAGTACAGAGAATATCTAAAAGGATTAGCTTAATATTTTAGAATGAAGTGTTTTTTTTGTGGCTTTGAAAATGCTGAAAAGATTAAATTCTGTGGAGAATGTGGTAATAGTCTTACAGGATCTAATCCAAAGTATGACAAAAAAGATTCTGATATAGACATGTTAAACCAACATCTCTCCCCCAAGTTTATTCTCGAAAAGAAAATTGGGAAGGGAGGGATGGCAAGTGTATACTTAGGTGACCAAACAACCCTTCAAAGAAAGATAGTTGTAAAAATTTTAAATGAAGATATATCCAATGATGAAGAAATAAGGGAAAGATTTCTACTAGAAGCAAGGGTTCCTGCTAAGCTAAAACATAGCAATATTGTCGAAATAATTGATGTAGGAATTTGCAATGAAAGACCTTACTATATAATGGAATATGCATCTGGCGGTTCTTTAGCAGAAAAAGTCAAAAAGTACAAGGATAAAAAAGTTCAGTTTCCATTTAGAGAATCATTAGAAATTATAGCAAAAATCTTAGATGCATTAAATTATTGTCATACAAATGATCTATTCTCCCACAGAGATATAAAACCAGCAAATATAATGTTTAGATCTAACGGTGAACCCATAATCGTTGACTTTGGTATTGCGAAAACATCAGATGCATCAATTACAAGAACTCGTATGACAATGGGAACGGCAAATTACATGAGTCCAGAACAATGCCAAGGATTAAAAGATATAGATGGCAGGAGTGATGTTTATTCGGTTGGAATCATGCTATATGAGCTTCTGGCAGGTGAACTCCCTTTTAAAGGTGATACAGGTTTATCTATAATGATTAAACAGGTAAAGGAGAATCTTCCAAGCCTATTAGAAACCATTAAAAACAAAACAGATAAACCCGATCCTGAATTTCTAAAATCAATTGATAAAATAGAAAAAATCATTCAAAAAGCATGCAATAAAAATAGAAAAAAAAGATACCAGACTGCAGGAGATTTTGAAAGGGATCTTTTGGAAGTAGCAGGCACAAAATTTAACCTGATTCCAGTTAGAGAATCTAACTTTCAACTCTCTTGGGGCTTAGTATTTGCTTTTCTATTATTGGGCTTGGGCATTGGAGCAGTTTTGGTATATAAAATTGTTCTAGAAAAGCCTAAATACTCTTTCATAATAGATTCAATTCCCCCCGGTGCAACAGTAACCAACCTTCAATCAGGAAAAATTGAAGGAACAACTCCTATTCGTGATTCGAGAAATGAAAAGGGAGTGTATAGTTTTAAATTAAATCTAGAAGGATATGAAGCAGAAAATCTCCTCTTACGATTAACCAATCCAGAAAAAAAAGAAACAGTAACCGTAGAGTTTAAAAAAGATACTGGAATTAAAACTGAAGTAATTCCTCAAACCAATAATTCACCCCAACAAGTACCCAAGGAAACTATATCCGTTCCAGCCTCTATTTCATTATTTTTTTCCTATGGTTTAAACTGGCAGGCATCTGAAATCAGAAGAATGAATTGGTACTCTGCTATGACTTATTGTAGAAATTTAGGAATGAGATTACCGATGAAAAGCGAATTAAAGCATGGGTTTGACTTAAAAACTAAATCCCTACTGACCACACCCTGTTGTGAATATTGGTCGTCAACAACTCTTGAGGAAGATCCTAGCAATGCATACAATATCAATATGGGAAATTTGGAATCATTTTACTCTTCTAAGACTAATATTTTTTATGTTCGATGCGTTTCAAAATAAGAAATTTTAAATTATTTCTTAAATATTTTAACTCTCTACATTTTTTTGTATCAAAGGAAGTAATGAAAATTAGTATAACAGTTAAAAAAAAGAAGTATCATTCTATAAAAAACGATAATTATAATATTATTTAGGAGAGTTTATACTATGAGTAGAGCAACCTTATTTTTGATTAGTTTTCTGAGTATCTTACCATTGATTTTAAATGCCGCAGAAACAAAGGAAGAAGAAAAAACGCAACCCAAATATTCCCTCAATTCAAATGAAGATGTATTTAAAAACATTGTAAATGGGGATATTGGAGGATTAAAAAGAGCATTGAAAAATGGGGGCGATCCTAATGGCAGAGTTAGAGATTTAACACCCTTAATGATTGCCGCTGGAAATGGAAACGTTGATATTATAAATGTACTATTAGAAAATAAAGCTGAATTAAACGCTAAAGGCGACAATGGTAAGACTTCCTTGACTATTGCCCTACGAAGAAATAACCTTCAGACCGCTCAACTTTTAATCGAGAAAGGAGCAGATATTAACACTAGAGATGACAAAGGTGTTACTCCCCTAATGTGGGCATCCTATGAAGGAAGATTAGAAACTGTTAAATTTATCCTAAAAAACAAACCTGATGTAAATGCTTCTAACAGTAAAGATAGAACTGCTTTGAATTATGCAATGGAAAAAAACTTCAAGGATATCATCGCTACTCTAAAAGAAGCAGGAGCTGAATAAACTTCTTATATCTTTACTTTTTATAAACATGCAGTTTTATTATTTTGAAATAAATCTGCATATTTCCCCCAAAAATCCTCTCTACTATGCAAAGCATTATCAGCCATGAAAAAAAGTTTAATTATCCTATTACTAATTTTTTTTACTTCTTGTGTTACAGTTCCAGAAGAAGACCTTCCTCCCGAAGAAGATGAGATTATAGAAGATGAAAATTCACCCTCTTGGATTAATTTCAATCCATTTGGCTCAAAAAATAAGCCTTAATTTTAATCCAAAATTCCTTCAATATGAAAATATGCTTATTATTTAGGCATATATCTATAAATAGCTCAATATTTCTCTCATTTGATTGATTGAAAAAGTGGCACGATTTATGCAATATAAACAACAGAAACATTACGAGGAACAATTAAAATGAGATCATTATCTAAAATAACTTCCATACTTCTAATAGCTTTGGCAATCAATTCTCTTTCTGCAATTAGCGAAGAAACTGAAACAAAACTCTTAGAGCAAGCACTAGTAGAAGGCGCAGTAACAAAAGAGCAAAAAACTGCAATCAATAGATACTTTATTAACATTGCTTCACAGAAACACAAAGAATCTGAAAGAATGAGAGAGATGGCAGAATTAGCAAGAGGCGGTAAATCTTCTACTCAAGATATTAAAAAAAGAGAGCTTATAAAGAAAGCTGATCTCTTAGAAGAAGAATCCATTTCATACAAACAATTATCTGTAAGCGTAGATTCCTTACCCCAAACTTCTATCGCAAATCGATAATTAAGAGATATTTTCTTCTCCTAAAAGCGAATGGATTTAAATCTATTCGCTTTTTTTATTTTTAGCCTTTCTCATAAAAGAATTCATCCAATCCATTTTATTCTTTCCTTCTAAATATCAATTGAAATCTCATATTATAGAGTTGTGTATGGAGAAGAGCAATCCATATCGGAGAAAAAATGAAACCCAAAAAAACATATGACTTTGCGAGTCTTTTAGAAGAAAGTTTTAAAAAGAGAAAGAATTTAGAAGTCGGTTCCAGGCATACTGCGAAAGTAACAACCCTCCGAGATGATTTTGTGTTTATTAAAACTATGGACAATACCCAAGGGATTGTTTCAACAGAAGAATTCATAGGACTTGAATCGCCCCAAGAAAATAGTGAAATTCAAGTTTTCTACTTACGAGAAAATCATGGAGATTATTATTTTACAACAGCTCTCGTTGGATCGGACATAAACCAAGATAATCTTCAAATTGCACTGGAAAGGGAAATTCCTATCTGGGGACAATATTCAATCGAGACACAAGGTGGATATGAAGTAAGAATTGGTGAATTCACAGCTTATTGTCCCTACTCTCAAATTGATCCTAGTATCAAAAGTAAGAGTTTAAATGGAATACGCTCAAAATTTGTAGTACATGAAGTCCATCCAAAATCAAAAAAAATAATACTTTCATCCAAAAAACTCTCTGATGCTGAGAAAGAATTGAAAAAAGAAATTCTAAAGGGAGAAATCAAAGAAGGATCTTTCGTAACCTGTACCATTAAGTCAATCCATGCATTCGGTATGATTGTAGATATGAATGGTTTTGATGCACTGGTTCCTTCGAGTGAAGCCAGTTTCAAAAAAAATATCGATCTAAACAAAGAATTTCAAATTGGTCAAGTTGTAAGAGGTAGAATCCTTGGACTGGAATGGAAAGATAATAAAATATCCATTTCGTTGAAAGATAGTCTAGATGACCCTTGGTCAAAAAATATTCCACTCAAAGAAGGAGATATTTTAACAGCTACCATTGATTCCATCAAGCCATTTGGAATGTTTGTGAAATTTAACGACCATTTTCACGGGCTCGTTAGTAATAAAGAAAGTGGACTTCCTCATAGAGCTCTACTCTCTTCTCATTATAAAGCAGGGGATACCATAGAAGTATTTATCACTGAAATCAATCCTTCCAAAAAACAAATTGCCGCCTCCGTTTCTAAAGCAAAAGAAGCCAAAGAAAAAATGGACTATCAGTCTTATATCTCAGATCAATCTGTAAGTCATGTTTCTAGCTTTGGTCTACTCCTCCAAACTAAACTAAAAAAGAAATAATTGATTCAAATTGCCCTTTTTGAGCCGGAGATTCCTCCTAACACAGGAAATATCGCCAGGCTCTGTGTTGGGCTCGAAGCAAATCTTTCGATAATTGGAAAACCAGCTTTTGATTTATCAGAAAAAGCGGTAAAAAGAGCTGGCTTAGATTATTGGGAGCATTTGAATTTGACCACTTACGAAAATTGGGAGGCTTTCCTCGGAACTAGGAATAGAGAAGAAATCTTTATAATTACTAAGTTTGGAAAAACCCTTTATTCAGATGTTATTTTTCAGAAGGATGTCTGTTTTGTTTTTGGAAAAGAGACAACGGGGCTTCCTAAAAATATCCTTGAGAGTTTTCCCGAAAATCAGAAGCTTTTTATACCTATGCCAGGAAAAGTTAGGAGTTTAAATTTATCAAATGCAGTTGCTGTGGTAGCTTATGAGGCTTTTAGGCAACAGCAGAAATAAATTATTACAAAATTAGTCTTAAAAATATAACTTTTGATTTAAGACTTTACATAATAAAAATCATAGTTAAATTTGACAAAGTATGTCCTTATCTCAAGAAGAAATCGAGATCTTAGATTACATTAAACTAATGTTACCTAGTGGTTTATCCGGTTACCCTGCTGATTATTTATCGTGGGTAAAAATGGAATATAAAAAAAAGGGGAAACCCCATACCAATGTAACAATGAAAAATATAGAAAATTGTCTTGCTATCTTAAAAGACGAAAAAGTCATAGAACCCAGCAAGAATGATCCCCGGGAACTTTGTCCCAATAGCTCAATTTTACAAAAATCCTGGAATAAAGATAGCTATGAAATCTTTGGAGCATTTGAATTTTCTCCCATTCAATATGTTCGCTCTAGGCTAGAATCTTTTTTAAAAGTAAACAATGTAGTTGAAGATGATCTTGTGGATGTCAGTATTGCAACAATTGAAGCAATTGAGAATGCCGCTAAATATGGAGATGGAAATAGTGTTTTTGTCTCCTGTCAAATTATTGGTAAAAAGCTAGAACTACAGATAATAAATAAAATTAAAGATGTAGATTTAGAAACAGAGTTATTGAAGAAATATACTTCTGCAACCACCCTAATGAAGGGAGTGATGGTAATGCAAAAGTTATTTAACCATGTTGATCTTCAGATACTAGAAGAAACTCAACAGGCTAAGCTCTATGCTGAGAAAATTTTAACTTAAGTTTTACTAATTCCAAAATCCCAAAAAATATGATTAAGCCCATAGGTATTATAAGACCTAATGCGGGCTTAGAAATATATGTAACAGTTATAGTTGAAATAATTGTAATAAAAAGAGTAAAAACTAATTGCATTGCTGAAAATTGAATCTGAGTTTTTCTTTTTGCCAATATAAAAAGTCCAATTAAAGGCCCAAAAGTAAAAGAAGTTATTTTCAGTCCCAAATCCACCAATCCACCTGTAATACTTTCAGATAAGAAATAGGGCAAAAGAGAACTAAAAAATAATACTATCCCCCATGAAACGCTGGCAATTCTAGAATCTCTTAAACTAGAGTTTTCTGTATTACCTTTTAAAAAATCTATTAAAAAAGATAAAGACATAGAATTGATGGAGCTAGATAGAGTTGACATTGCACTTGCTAAAACTGCCGCAATTAAAAGACCAGTTATCGGAGAGGGAATATTTTCAATAATATATCTTGAAAAAACTTTATCCTGAGGGATATTCTCACCATTATAAAAAACAAATAGCAAAAATCCTATCGATAGAAACAATAAAAATTGAAAAAATACGAGTATTCCAGAGCCAATAAGAGCTTTTCGGCTATCACTTAGACTACCACAGGCTAATAAGCGTTGGGCAAACATTTGATCCACTCCATGTGAACCGATAGATATTAAAATTCCACCAAGTATTCCATTTATAAAAAAATAAGGCGATGTAAAAAAATCACCTTCTAATCCATGATAAATAATAAATTTCTTACTTTCCAATCCTTTCCCTAATATTTCAGAGAAGCTTAAGGTATTAATATTCATCAATAAATAAGATAGGGCAAAAATACCTCCACCTATATATACTATAAATTGAATTGTATCGGTTATAACTACAGATTTAAATCCACCATAGACTGTATAAATTATAGTAGTAAATGTTATAATAAATAATGTTATGATACTTATTTGATGATCCGTCAAATATTCTCCCAAATAACCTTTTAAAATAAAAGTTATAGGAATTGATGTTGCATATAGTCTTACGCCATCTGCTAAAACTCGAGTGATTAAAAAAACACTAGATGTGTACTTTTGAGTATCCTTTCCTAATTTATCCCCAATCCACTGATAAACTGATATATAAGAATTTTGATAGTAAAAAGGAAGAATATAGTATGCCACAATAATCCGTCCAATTATAAAACCTAAGGCTATTTGTAAAAAAGAAAAATCAGTCTTAAAACTTATTCCGGGAACATTTAAAAATGTTAAACTCGAGGTTTCAGTTGCAATTATTGAAAACATAATAAAAACCCAAGGAAGATTATTACTAGCTAGAAAAAAATCCTTGGTATTTTTAGTTTTACTAAAGTAAACACCTACAATTGTTACAAAAAATAAATAAATAAAAATAACGAGAATATCAATTTGACCGAAGTTCATTTTTATTTCTCCTATTGTTCGCTGTATAAATATTTCTTTGGGGGTATATTTATAATTTTTTGGATTGATAATAAATATACTGTTAGTATGACAAAAGTTGAAGAAAGGAATACGTATAAGAAACTTAAAATAGGTATCTTATAATTAATTCCTAATATATTTTTTGATATAAAATAGTTGGCGACTAATGCAAGAATAAGAGAACAAATAAAGGAATAAGAAGAAACGGCTATTGCTTCGATAGAATATATTTTTCTTAAAAAAGTTGGTGTTGCTCCTACGATTTTATAAAGTGCAGTTTCCTGTTTTCTTTCTTTTTCCTGCAAATACAATGAAGAAAATAATAATAAAATAGAGGATGAAAAAATGAAGTATGTCATTAAATTGATTATTGAATTTACTTTTTCGAATATTGAATTCAAACTGGAAATTGTTTTTTCAATATCAAAAATCGTTAAATTAGGATATTTTTTGACTAACTCTTTCTGAATTTCATATCTTTTTTTAGAGTCACTAATATAAAATGATGAGATAAAATGAGAGGGAGCATTATTCAAATCGCCTTTAGAAAAAATTACAACAAAATTTGGTTTCATATCAGACCAATTAACTTCTCTTAAGTTTGTTATTTTTCCTGAGACTCCAATGCCTTGAATATCAAATTCTAGTGTATCACCTACTTTTACACCTAACGCCTTAGCAAAATCTTTTTCAACTGAAATTTCATTGATAGCCAGCTCATTCCAAAAGTTTCCAGATGAAATCTCTTCCGTATCATATAATTCACTTCTAATTGATAGGAAATATTCTCTTGTTTTTGCTGTAGATTTCCAGTCTCTATTCATCGCATCTAAATCTATATCATCTTTTTTAATTTCATTATTATTGATTTTTTTTAGTCTAGCACCTATCATAGAAGAAATATATTTTTCTTTAATATCATATTTATTATAAGTTTTGATGATGGTATCAACTTGATCAGGTTTAATATCCATAATAAACATATTAGGGCGATTTTCCGCAACATCCCATCCACCTAAATTTATAATTCCAGCTCGTATGATAATAGATAGCAACAAAATAGTTAGAGAACTTCCTATTCCTATAATTGGTAGCGATAATCCACTTCCTGTTTTAGATATTTTTCCTAAGATTAAGCGAACTGAACCTGAAACAAATCCCAAACTAGATATAAATTTTCCTAGTGATCTAAAGGAAAAATATAATAAATATAAAGTCAATGGAAGAAAGACCAATATCAAACTCAATATTATAGCTTTAATAATTTGAAATGTTTCTATATAAGAAATAATAAAAAATAAAATATAAATAGTTAATACTTGAAATGATAAGACTTTTTTTGAATTTAATTTTAACATTACTTTACTTTCAGTTTCACTTCGTATTGCACCTAATGGACTTTGTTTTATGATAGCATAAATTGAGTCAATCGTAAGTGTAAATGGAACAACTAATCCAATTAAAAATCCCCATATCAATGAAATAAAATCTAAATTAGGATTTAATTTAGAGAGATATTCAGAGTTTGTAAGATCGGGAATTATAAATTGAATTAAATAACCAGCGGTAATACCAATTATACTCCCTATAAATGATAGTAGCATAATCTCAGATAAGAATATTTTTACAGAAAAAAATGAATTCGCTCCCAAACATTTTAAAATAGCTATCTCAGTTATTTTACTTTGCAATCTTGTTCTAACTGTAATTAAAATTGAAATCGCTCCAAGAAAAAATGCTGATAATCCCAAAAGTGTCATATAATCAAGCGTACTAAATATAAATTTTTGTGTTCCTGATCCTACTTCTGTATGATGAATAATTGTAATATCTTCTTTTATAAATTTATTAAATAGATTTTTCTTTATCTCAAATGAATCTAATTTTTCTGGAATTGATATAAAATAATTATATCTAATTCTACTTCCTCTCTTTTCTAAACCTGTACTGCTTAAACTATTTATATTTATAATTGAAGTTGGGGCCATCCCTGAAAATCCACCCAAACCAGATAATGGTTCTTTGGAAATAAATCCAATAAATTCGAAATCAGTATTACCTAATTTAACTTTATCCCCAATTTTTATATCTAAATTTTTTGTAATACTTTCATCTAATAATATTTGATTATTTCCCAACTTTTTGTATATATTCTCAGGAGATGTTCCAACCTCTCCATAAAAAGGAAATTGATTTGAATTTGCTTTTATCATAGTAATTGTTGAATCGCTATTTTTTTGGGATTCTAACATTGAAATAAATTGGACAGAAGAAGTGATGCTTGAATCTATTGGAAGACTATCAGATATTAATTTTAATTGATTCTCATCTAATTTTCGAGCTGATTCAAATAACAAATCTGCTCCCATTAGATTTCTGGATTCTTTTAAAATTGAAGACTTCAGTGTATTCTTATAGGAATTAATGCCAGTAACTGATCCTACTCCTATTACTACAGAAAGAATAAATGATAGGGATGAAAATGAAAATAAATTTATATTTTTTTTTATTAATTGAAATTGAAAAGATGTCCTCATTTTTTCTTTAACGCTTTTTTCTTAGATATACTTTTCTTTTTTTGTATTACAGATTCTTTTTTCATTATTCTTTCTGATAAAATACCATTTCTCATTTCTAAAATTCTATTTGCATAATCTGCTACTGCTGAATCATGTGTTACAATAATTAAAGTCGATCCCATTGACCTATTTAGCTCTAATAGCATATTCATAATCAAATCACCATTTTTAGAATCTAAATTCCCTGTGGGCTCATCTGCAAATAAAACTTTTGGATTATTAATGAATGCTCTAGCAATAGCTACTCTTTGTTCTTCTCCACCTGATAATTGTGCAGGTAAATGATTTGCTCTACTTTCCAGTGATACTTTTTTTAAAAGTTCCATTGCTCGATTTCTAATCTCTATATCTTTATATCTACCAGATATTATTAATGGTAATGCCACATTCTCTAATGCAGTTAAGTTCTTAATTAGTTGGAAATTTTGAAAAATAAAACCTATTTTTTCAGATCGCATTTTACCTAGCTCTGCTTCTGGTTTTGATGAGATCTCTTCCCCATCTATAAAAACCCTTCCTCGGTTCGGTCGATCTAAACCTGCGGCTATTCCCAAAAATGTTGATTTTCCAGACCCTGATGGTCCCATCACTGCTACAAATTCTCCAGCAATAATTTCTAAATTTAAATCCACAAGTATTGGTAAATTTCCTTCCGGAGTTGAATATGATTTATATATTTTATCTAACTTTAACATAATATTTTATTTTTTCCTAATTGCAATACAGGATAGATAATCATAAATGTTTCCAGAATTATAATTTTTACCCTGCCATAATTCCATAGCATCTATTAACTTTATAAGAAGATCCTTTGAAGACTTTATTTCATTCACTTTTAATTGTAAATTCTCTTTTATAAATCCTAAAAACTCATCATTTAAAAATTCCTTGAGTAACCTAATTCTATCTGAAATGATTAATATATAATTATTCATATTAAACTCAAGTCCACTTGGATTTGAGTTTTTAATATTATTAGATAAAAACTCTTCATTAGAATTAAATAAAAAATCCACAGTATTATTTTTAATCAATAAAATTTGATTTTTTTGATATTTATGATAAATAAATTTATTATCTTCTTTGGAAATATAACATAATGTTAAATTGATCATTTTTTCTGAATAATTTAATACTTTACTAAATATTTCATAAAACAACTCTTCATTCAATATTCCGGCAAAACTTTTAATTAGAGATAAAGTAGTTTGAATTTTTAATTTATAAATTGAAGTATTTAAATCATTAATGGGGGATCCAGTTAAACATACAATACATCCATTATTAGTTTCTATTATATCTAATATATCAAAGTATGTGTTACTACTTTTATTTGGCAAAATTGAAATATCTAGATTTTTTATAGGTGTTAACTTTAACTCATAAATATTTGGTAATATTTTAAGTGATAAATTATTTTTTATGTCTGACGAGTGTATACTATTATAACTGGACTGTCTTGCTAGACTATTATTATAAGATTCTATAAATACTTTATACAAATTACTGATTTCATTATATCCAAATTCTAGATTAGTAGTAGATTCTTCAAGATTTTCACCCCTTCCCCATTCTAATATTATCTTACTGAATTCTTTTAATTTCTTAGTAAAATTAAATACATATAAATACAAAACTACTGATATCATCAATGAAAAAGATATTGCAATCAAAACTCTGCCTATATAAACTAAAGATGCTATTTCATTAATTTTTTCGATTTGACTAAATATATAAATATCTTCTATATAAATAAGTATTACAAAAAAAGAAAAAATAATAATAAAAAAGTATATAAAAATTAAACTTGTAAAATTATTACTATTTTTCATTGTTTTCTTTTACAAATTAAAATCATTCTTCCAGCACTTTCCTGAAAGACTTCCATCCTGAAATTACTAAAATTATGTATTACGCTAAACCCTGAAAGTGACAATAAATCCTCTATCTCAGAGAAAGAAAATACTCTCATTAGATGTCTATCTTTGACAATTTCTTGATTTAAATTAAAAATAAAATTCACTTCAACTAAATTATCTACCCCATCTGAATTGCTCGCAACTCGAAAGCCTCTATTTCTTTTAATCATAACACTTCCGACCTTACTCAAACTTACGGGAGCTATAGCTTTTCGTTTAATTTTTTTTACTGGGGAGGAATTCCATACTTCTAAAACTAAAATTCCTTTAGGATGAATATTATCTCTGATATTTTTTAGTGAGTTTATAATGTCTTCATCTTTGATTATGTAATTAAATGTACCAAACATACAAATAATTGCATCTACTAGCTTGTCAATTTTATAAGATTGAAGATCGGCTAATTCAAAATTACAATCAGGATATCTTTTTTTAGCGATATCAATCATATTATCAGAAATATCTATACCGCATATTTCAAAACCTTTTTTATAGAGAGCAAAAACATGCTCCCCACTCCCACACCCCAAATCAATAATTGATTTTATACTATTCTTACTAAATAATTTTCCTAAAAAATCAATCTCATCTTCAAATTTTCTGCCAACTTTTTCTATTTCATAATAATATTCTGCGAGTTCTTTGTATAATTTCATTGATTCTTACTATTTTAGAAAATCTGTTGAATTGAGAGGGTTAATAAGGTACAAGGTATATAAACAAGTTTCAAGAGACTAATAAAAAATCAATGAAAGCTTTATACTTATTTCTATTTTTTTTCTCAAGTTCATACTCCGTATATTCAAAAACTCCACAGGGCTCGGTCTCACAAACCGAAGTTTTTATTTGGGGTTCGATCTTCTTCTCAATTTCTCTTGGTAGTTTACTTTTAATTGTACATTTATTTCCCAAAAAAAGTATCTATAAATCAAATGTAGAAACAGATTTTTCATTTGAAGAAATTTCATCCTCGGAAATTAAGCCAACATCAGAAGAAACAAAAATAGAAAGTCCAAAAAATATAGATTCCGATACTACAACTTTCTCTTCTGTTACTTCTATTGATACAATGCCCCCAACTCCAGTTATTAATATTCAGTCTACATCTCCAAATATTTCACAATCTTCAGTAACAAACTCAAATATACCTTCTAAGATTAGCGACTCGAAAGAAGATAAAGTATGTACTACAGTAAACTTTGAGATAGTATATAAAATGAAACTACTAGATGTTGAAAATATATGTAGAGAATTTATGGAAAATTTAAACGAAACAACTAAAGTAAGAAGTATTTCGATTTATTTTATTAAAAATGATAAGTTCGTGCGTTATATTGAGAAAAGATTAAATAATATATATGACTATGATAAAAATAACGAAAAAGCTGATCTTTCTGAGGATATCATAAAATATTTAATTAAAAAATTAGGTGCTTTTTCATCAACCCAATCAGATGCCGTATTACCTCTTGTATATGGAAATGAAATTTTTGGTGCAATTAAATTTATTTTTTTCAATCCTATTCAAAATAATGATATCAATATTATATGGAAGGATATTAAATTATTTTCTTCTTTCTTTCATGAAACTTATTTCTCAAATCAAAATTTAGAGGAAGCAGAAAATCTTGAAATACCATCAGAATCCTTTCAAGAAAATTTAATAAAATATTTTAACAATAATACACTTAGTACCCTTTGTTTATTAAAAGTATTTAATATAAAAAATATTGATACTTTTCCCAATTTACTAAGTTCAAAATTACAAAAATTAATTAAGAAAAAAATAGAAATCTTCAAAATCAATGATGATACATATAGTTTCATTATTGATTCAATTTCAATAGAATTATTAGAAAACAATATAGGAATGTTTTTAGGTGAACTTATAAATGAAGATACATCATTAGAGTTATGTATTGGAACATCAAAACAATTAGACACAATAAAAAGTCATGACGAATGGTATAAAACTGCACTTTCATCTCTAAAAATTGCAGTTTCTAAGGGTACTAATAAATTCCATTTTATAAAATAACTTTTATATGAAATCATTCGACAATTTTCTAATCAAGAAATTATAGAGTAATATATATACTTTTTTATGGATTAACACGACTCTGCTATTTATTTCTTGCTGAATTTGATTAATAATTGAATACGTTATTCTAAACTAATAAATATTAAATATTTGTCAGTGTAAAACGTCTGACAGTAAGAAGAGGATTTTATTTTATGAGTATCAGTAGTTATTTAAAAGGATTGCATTTTCTCTCTGGTTTTATAACGCCTCCTAGTCAAAATCTATTTTCAATTCGGGAAGAATTCTTCCCCACAAAAATTAATGAAAAAAGCCTGAGAGTGAAAATTTTACATCCTAAGAACAAACTGGAAGAAAAACTTCCCGGAGTCATCGTCCTCCATGGAATGAATAAAATGGGTATTGAAGATCCACGTATTCTCAATTTAGCTTATATTATAACAAATATGGGATATACTACTATCCTACCTGAAGTTCCCGAAGTAACAGAGCTAAAAATTGTTCCCGAAACCCTAGATTCAGTCAGCCTAACACTAGAGACTATTTTAGATAGAAGCGATATGTTTTTAGAAGAAAGGTTAGGATTCTTTTCCGTTAGCTTTTGCGGTGGAATGGGAATGATTTCCATTACGAACCCTGAAATCTCTAAAAAAATTAAGGCCATCGCAACAATAGGTTCCTATTCCAACTTTGAAACTACGATTCCACACGTATTAGAAAATTTTGAACTTGATAATTATGGAACTTGTATATTCTTTTACAATTATATCAATTATTTTGAAAAAAACTCTGAAAATTTAAAAATTTACTTCTATGAAGCCGCTATGGACAATGGACTAAAAAGAATAGGTAATTCGGCAAAGGCTCCTGCAATGTTAAAAAACCTTTCAAAAAAAGAAGAAATCCTTTTAAATGGAATTGAGAATGAAAAAGAATTCAGAAAAAATCTTTTTGAAGAATTTCAGAAAAAATCTAAGTCTTTAATGGAGTATTTATCGCCGATAAATTATGTGGAGAAGATTTTTTCATCTGTGAGTTTAGTCCATGGAAAAGGCGATATTGTTATCCCTGAAAAGGAGACAATTGAGCTAGCTTCAAAGCTAAATCATTTTAATAAACCTTTTGAGATGGAAATTACAAAGCTCTTATCACATGGCGATACATTGCCTATTTGGAAGCAGATTCCAGGAGTACCGGGATTAGCTTCAACATTTGGTTATTTTTTTTCAAATATATAAATTAAATAGAGTAGAGGAAATGGCAGCAGAAGACGCTAAAAACGCACCAAAAGGGAATCCACAGAGTTCAGATCCATTCTCTCACATAAAAGTTGAAATTGCTCCCGGAAATATGGAAGCATTTTTTAATTTGAACACAGTCGGGTTGGATTTTAGCCAAATTGAATCTACGGTTATTTATAATTATTTAACAAATAATACTAAGTTATTTTCAGAACTTATAGATTTTAACAAAATTAACGAGATTATAGCAACACTTAAAAAAATCAAGAGCGGTGAAGTAAAAGAAACGCTCATTAGAATAGTTATAGCTAAAGGTGTCCCAATGGTGGAAGGTATGGATGGCTGGATTAAATACTCCCACCCTCACAATCAGAGAGTTGTCATTGGTGCCGATGGAAAGGCGGACTTTAGAAATCTTGAAAAGTATATTACAATTAAGCGAGATGAGAAAATCGCTACTGTATTTCAGGGAGTTCCCGGAAAGCAGGGAAAAGATGTTTTAGGTGGAGAACACAATCCTAAAGCCATAAAAAAACCAAAATTGGAAATTGGATCAAATATTACTTCTGAAACAATAGTGTCTCAAGAAGAACCTGATAAAATTTACATCGAATACAGTGCAAGTTGTGACGGTGTGTTAATATCTAATGAAGAAAGCATAGAGGTTTCAGAAGAACTTAAACTCACAACAAATGTCGGTATTGCAACCGGTAACATCAACTACCAAGGTAGTATTACAATTGAAGGCTCAATAGAAGAAGGAGCAAAAGTTGTGTGTACGGGTATGATGATGGTCAATGCCAATGTAGAATCCTCTGAAATTGAAGTCGGACAGGATATGACTGTAAAGGGTGGCATAAAATTAAAAAATCGTGGTGTTATCAAAGTAAAAGGTAACCTCAGATCTAAATTTATCGAGAATGCTATCATTGAAGTTGACGGAGATGTTATCGTAGAAGGCTCCATTCTAAATTCAAAAATTTATTGTCTTGGCAGTGTTCTATTAATTGGTGCAACTAGTGGAATTTTAGGATCAGAAATTATAGTTTTTAGTAGTGTATCCACAGTTAATCTTGGATCTACTGCTGGCTTAGATGTAATTATTGATATGGGATATCATCATAAAAACGATAAACTCTATAATGAACTTGGTAATACAATTAAGAGTGCTGAAAAAGAACTTGCTACTCTAGTACCTCAAGTTCAGCAAATGAATAATATCATCAAACAGAGTCGTGGTAAATTAGATGAAGATCGCAAAAAGAAATACAAAGAATTAATCGATACTTTCAAACAGAAAAATGACTTACACCGAAGATTGGTTAACAAACACGAAGAGTTAAAAACTTCTCGATTTAATTCAGAAAAGATCAACTTAATTGTAAAAGGTGCAGGTTTTCCTGGAGCTACAATCAAATATAGGAGACAGGTGGAAAAATTAACCGTAGTTCAATCGGCATTTATGATGAATTTTTATCCCGGTCAAGATTCTGCACCTATGACAGGTTTAAGCTCAGTCAACCAAAAGAAAAAATAACATTTTATTTTCATTTTCCAATCTTGAAAATTTTAAATGAATATTTAGAATGCTAAATATATAAGACTTAAGAGTTAAAACTACAACATAACTTATTGTTAAAGGAATGACTTTCAGAATCTTTTATTATACTAGAAAAACTGAATCTAATCTTTCGAATAAATCAATTAGATTCTTAAAAGTGAGAAATCTATGAGTAAGAAAATTATTGTTGTCGGTGCATCAAGTGGAATTGGAGCAGAGATTGCCAAAGAACATTTAAAAAAGGGTAATAATGTTGTTCTGATAGCCAGACGAAAAGAAGAATTGGAAAAAAGAATTCAGGAATGTGAAAATCCATCAGGTAAATCCCATATTTTAGTGCATGATGTTATAGAGACTCATCAAGCGGCAATGCTATTTTCAAAATCGGTTGAGCTCTTAGGTGGATTGGATGAAATCTATTTTGCTTCTGGTATAATGGAGAAAATAGAAATAAATGAGTTTGATACAATTAAAGATTTAAAGATGATCCAAGTTAATCTCTGTGGTGCCATAGCATGGATAAATCCCGCATCTGAATTTTTTTCGAAACAGGGTAACGGAAAAATCATAGGTATTTCATCGATTGCTGGAGACAGGGGTAGAGTTGGTAATCCTGTTTATAATACTTCTAAGGCGGCTCTAAATACTTACCTAGAAGCACTTAGAAATAGACTCTCTCGAAAAGGAATTCTGGTTTTAACAGTTAAACCGGGCTTTATAGACACAGCAATGACTCAAGGTTTAAAAGGATTATTCTGGTTAATTTCCGCTAACACTGCTGCTAAGATTATAATTTCTGCTACAGATTCCGGAAAAGAAGACATATACGTGCCAGCAAGATGGTGGCTGGTTGGGTTTGTAATACGAAATATTCCATCCTTTATTTTTAAGAAGTTAAATGTATGACAAGTAGTACTTTCACAGTTGATATAAAGTTACCTGAAACAGAAGAAGTTCAATCTTGGGGAATGTCACACTCAGTATATGTTCCTGTATTAAAGCCTACAACTATTGATGAAATTAAAAAGATTTTTATTTATGCCACTGAACGAAAGTTAAAAGTAGCTTTTAGGGGCGGTGGGTGTAGCTATGGTGATGCTTCTATCATTGATGATGGTATCATAGTAGATATGAGTGATTACAATCATATCATAGATGGAGAATGCAAAGACGGTATCATCAAAGCTGAATCAGGAGTTACGATCCAAAAACTTTGGGAAACCGCAATTGAAAAGGGATACTGGCCTCCTGTTGTCAGTGGAACAATGTTCCCAACTCTTGGTGGAGCACTTTCCATGAATATCCATGGAAAAAATAATTTTTGTATGGGCCCGATTGGAGAACATATACAAGCGTTTACATTTCTAACACCAACAGGAGAAATTCTCAATTGTAGTAAAACTGAAAATAAAGATATTTTCTACTCTGCTATCAGTGGACTGGGGATGTTGGGTTGTTTTCTAGAAATCACGATTAAGCTTAAAAAAATACATTCTGGAAAGTTAGAAGTTACACCCATCAGTACCTCAAATTTAGAAGCTATGTTTGATTATTTTGATAAAAACTATCAAACTTCTGACTATTTAGTTGGTTGGATCGATGCATTTGGTAGGGGAAGCTCACTTGGTCGAGGATTAATCCACAAAGCTAATTATATAGAAGAAGGGAAAGATCCTCACTTTTTGGAAAATCGGAAGGTAGTAAATCAACATTTACCTTCTAGATTTTTTGGAATTATCCCTAAATCCTGGATGTGGTTATTTATGTACCCCTTCTCCCACAAACTGGGGATGAGGCTCGTAAACTATGCGAAATTTTTATCAGGAAAAATATCAAGTAAATCCTACAAACAGGGACATGCAGAATATGCATTTCTTTTGGACTATGTTCCCAATTGGAAATATATTTATAAACCGGGAAGTATGATTCAATACCAGGTTTTTCTTCCCAAGGAAAATGCCTTAAATGGAATGAAAGACATACTCAATCATTGTCAAACAAAAGGTATTATATCCTACCTAGCAGTATTCAAAAAGCACAGAAAAGATAATTTTCTTTTGAGCCATAGCGTAGATGGATTTTCCTTAGCTCTTGATTTTCCCGTTTCGGAATCTTCCAGGAACAAAGTTTGGGAATTAGCTTATGAATTAGACAATATTGTAATACAAAATAAAGGAAAGTTTTATTTTGCAAAAGATAGCACCCTAAGACCTGTAGTTGCAGAAAAAATATTTACTTCAGAAGTCATAGGAACTTTTAAAAAATTAAAAGACAAATTAGACCCTCAGCATATTTTATTAACAGATTTATATCATAGGATTTTTCTCTCATAGTTATGTTTAAAGGATTTCTTGTTTCACTATTTTTTTGGGCTTCTTGTGCAGGTATTGTTCATTTTGGAATACCTAAATACTATAATTCTGAATTTGGTAGTTATTTAGAATTAAACTATATATTTATAGCATCCATCCCAATGGTAGCTATTGGTAGTATTTTAGGTGGAATTGCTAAAGTTACTTATACTGATCGTTTTAAAAAACTTCTTCTAATATGTTTATTTTTAGTTTATTTATCCTGTCTATTTTTCTCGAGTTATGAGGTAATTATTGCAAAATCATTTTATCAAACAGGTTCAGACAGGATTATAGCTATTCTAGTAATTGGGAGTAATAATTTCCTCCTCTATGGATTTATGTTTCTCCCAATTATTATTTTAGAAGTCTTTTTGGTAGATATGTTTTGTCCCCCGATTTATTAGCAACATCCTACCGTAGGGTTACAAAAAGATTCTGTCTCTAATTTTTCACCTGTAACTGTGATACTAAAAATTTTTGAATTTGAATTTTTATATTCCTGAATTTCTTCTTTCGAAAAGTATTCCTTTAAAATATCATCTGGAATTGTAATTTGTCTCTCTTTACGAATAGATACATTTTTGAATCCTAATTTCTCAATGATTTCTAAATACGATTCTTTTGATATAGCTCCTGTTATACACCCTGCATACATCTCTGCAACTGTCCTAAATTTAGTTGGAAGTTCTCCATTCAAAACTATATCTGAAATACAAAAATGTCCCTTATTTTTTAAAATTCTATAAATTTCAGAAAATGCCTTTTCTTTTGAGGGAACTAAATTTAAAACACAATTACTAATAACTACATCAGCTTTTTTAGTCGCTACGGGAAGTTTTTCAATTTCTCCCAGTCTAAATTCAACATTGTTGTAATTTAAATTTTCATTATTCTCTCTTGCTTTTTCAATCATTGCCTCTGTCATATCAATTCCAATGACTTTACCAGATTCTCCCACAAAAGAACGTGCTACAAATGCATCATTTCCCGCTCCCGATCCTAAATCAACTACAACCTGACCTGCCTTCAAATCAGCAAACTCGGTTGGTAAACCACAACCCAAGCCCAAATCTGCAGATTCCTGATAACCAGAAAGTTTTGAATAGTCTTCATTAAAGATATTGTATGTCGATGTAGAACAAACTCCACTCCCACAACAAGAACTTTGATTCATTTCTTTTGACTGTAGTGCTATAAAGCTATATTTTTCCTTTACCATTTCTTTTAAAGATTCTGGTGTTTCCATTTTTTGCCTCCAATCAGCAACAATCTAAACTTGTGATACTTTTTAATTGATTCATATTTTCATATAACTTAGAATAAGACCGAAAAAAATCTTGGTAAACTTCCCAGTCTATACAATAACAAGATTTTGCTCCATCAATTTCTCCTTTAATCAGCCCTACTTCTTTTAATTCTTTTAAATGTTGTGATACGGTTGATTGCGCCAGTGGTAAAATCTCTACAATTTCTCCGCATACACATTGCCGACGTTCTGCTAAAACTTGTAAAATTTCTATTCTAGCCGGATGGGAAAGCGCCTTAAAAACTCTTGCGATCTTCTGAGTATCCTCGGAGAAATGAGTTTTCTTATTTCTATTCATATAGTTAATCGTAGATATACGATTACTATTGTCAATAGTTTTTTAAATCTATTTTAATTTAATGAGACATAATAATTAAAAAACGTTATGGAAAAATGAAAGAGATAGGAATAACCTAACTAGAGAAATGGAAAAATAGGATAAATAGGATTTAAAATCAAAAAGTCGGGATTAGCACCGTAAGGTTAGTGCTAAAACTTATAAAATATTTACAAAAAAATGATTTGGTAATGTCCTGAGTAGATTCTTACAGAAATGTTAAAATAGTTAATATGACAATGTGTATTGTTTTCATCCGAAGGCTAGTGAATTATTAAACCATAGAACAAAAAAAGAAAGAGGTTTCCTATGTTCGAAGAAATTGATCAACTGAAGAATCATTTGGATAAACTGCGTCCTCTTGATCCTCGTTTAGTTAAAAATCAATTGAACGATTTAATTTTACGTTGGACTTACCACAGCAATGCGATCGAAGGAAATACCCTTACTTTGCTAGAGACAAAGGTAATACTAGAAAATGGGATTACAATTGGCGGTAAAACGTTACGCGAACATTTTGAGGCGATTAACCATAGAGAAGCAATTCTTTACCTATTAGACATTATCCAAAAAAATGAACCTTTTTCCGAATGGCTTATTCGGAGTATCCACCAACTCATTCTAAAAAATATAGATGATGAGCAAGCTGGACGGTATAGAACCATAAATGTAACAATTTCAGGGGCGAGTCATATTCCTCCGGATCATACTTCACTAATAGATAAAATGACTCAATTTATTGAGTGGTATCATTCCAATGCTCGCACTTTGCACCCTATAGAAAGAGCCGCAAAGATTCACGCTGAATTTGTAGGAATTCATCCATTCAGTGATGGAAATGGTCGAACTTCTCGTTTACTCATGAACCTGGAATTGATGAAAGCGGGTTACCTACCCTGTATCCTTACAGTAGAAAACAGACTTGACTATTACCAGGCATTAGATGACTGGATGACAAAAAAGGAAACTAAAACCTTTGTTCAAATAATAGCAGACGCAGAGTTGGATGCTTTAAAACAATACCAACGACTTTTAGGTTTTTAAATTGTATTACGGGATTTAATAGCTTTACTTAATGTATATTGATCTGCATACTCTAGAGTACTACCAACAGTAACACCATGTGCTATTCGTGTTATTTTTATATTAGTATCCTTTAAAATAGTAGATATATAGGAGGCAGTAGCATCCCCCTGTATAGTAGGATTGGTTGCAATCAATAACTCTTCCACAGGGTTATCTTTTAATCTTTGCAAAAGTTCTCGTATTCTTATTTTGTCGGGACCTATTCCATCGAGGGGAGAAATAACTCCATCTAATACGTGATATTTTCCTTTGATTTCACCTGTTCTTTCAATAAATATAACATCCTCAGGTTTTTCAACAACACAAATCATATTTGTAAGTCGATCTGGAGAGGAACAAATATCACATATTTTTTTATCTGTAATACTTCCGCATGATTCACAAAATGTAATACTATCCCTAACTAAAAGAAGATTTGAAATAAAATCATCAAAACTCTTTTTTTCTAACCGTAATAAATAAAATCCAATTCTAAGAGCACTTTTTTTTCCAACTCCGGGAAGGGAGCTGAGAGAGGCGATGAGCTTATTTAGAATTTGCTCAGTCACCATCTAAGCCAAACATTTTACCAATCTCTCCAGGATCCATTCCACCTGTTACAGATTTGAGCTCATGTGCCATAGCTTCTTTTGATTTTTTGATAGCTTCATTAGTAGCAGAAATGATTAAATCTTCCATCATCTTAACATCATCACCTTCAAATAATTCCTTGTTGATTTTGATATTAGTTATCACCCCATCCCCGCTCACTGTTACATCAACCATTCCAGCTCCTGCGGAAGCATTTACACGAATGAGAGCGATTCTTTTTTGAGCCGCCGCCATATTTTTTTTCATATCCTTAACTTTTGAATATGTATCAGCTAATTGATCTATTTTTTTACCAAACATTTTTTTACCTCTAATCTATATCAGGGTATTCATCTACTTCCACCCCTGAAAATTTATCTTTTATTGAACCTTCTACATCTGTTGGAATTATAGTTGGTTTTTGTTCCAAATTATTTTCTTCTTTTATGATAGGCAAGTTATTTAAATCCTTTTGAACGAGCTCTCCTAACTCTTCAATCTTGGCAAGCACACCTGCTAAGGAAGGTTTATTAATATCTAAATATAATTTTCTAAAATAAATTTCTAGAAAAACTTTTATCTCATAAGAATTACGTAACCTTGCATTTATTAATTTGTCATACATATTATAAACTCTCTCAGAGATTAATAATAATGATTCCATCCTATAATTATTTACTGTTTTTTGCATTTTATTGGAATCTTCAATGGAGAAATTAATATTTTCTTTAGATACTATACCTTCTTTAAGTAATACAGAGGAATGAACAAAATCTAAAAAATCCCAAAGAAACTTTTTCAAATCATTTCCATCAACAAAAACACTCTCTAGTATTTCCATTAATTTGTTAGAAGATTCATCTTCTAAAATTGACTTTAATAAATTTTGAAATAGTTCTATTCCTCTATAGCCTATCATTTTTCCAATTAGGTTACCAGTTAGCTTACCATCCGTAAAGGTAACAGCCTGCTCCATGAAGGATAATGTGTCCCTTACACTACCATCTCCTTTTTTTGCAATCCAATAGAGACCTTCTTTGTCATACTCATAATTTTCTATTTTACAAAGTTTTTCTATATATTCTTCAAGCAAGTCTGTTGAAACTTTTTGAAATACAAAATCCTGGCATCTAGAAAGAATAGTTTCAGGAACTTTATGTAAATCAGTTGTGGCAAGTACAAATACAACATGGCTAGGTGGCTCTTCTAATGTCTTTAGTAATGCATTAAAAGCTTCTGTTGTGAGCATGTGAAATTCATCTATTATATAAACTTTGAATTTACCACCCATCGGACTAAATTGAACACTTTCTTTTAAGTCTCGAATATTATCAATTTTACGATTTGTTGCGGCATCAATTTCGATGACATCACTGGATATTCCCCTAATGATTTCGATACAGGAATGACATTCATTGCAAGGCTCGTTTTCTATTGGATGTTCACAATTGAGCCTCTTTGCTAAAATTCGGGCTATAGTAGTCTTGCCAACCCCTCTCGGACCAAAAAAAATATAGGCATGACCAACACGATTATGCTTGAGAGCATTTCTCAATGCATTGATAGGAACTTCTTGATGAACTACATCTTTAAAGCATTGCGGACGGTATTTTCTAGCTAAAACGAGGTGAGATTGACTCATAGAAATCCCCGGAGAAGCCGGGATTCGAACCCGGGGTGCTCATCGCACACATCGCTTCCAACGATGCACAATAGACCACTCTGACACTTCTCCAACGAACTTCATTGTTTTTTTTTGTCCTGCCATGTCAATGAAAATACTCCAAAAACCTTTTTAAAGTAGCAGTTAACTTTTTTAAAAAATATTTGGTAAGTATCAATGGTGGTAAACAAAATATGAATTCGAATGAAATAAAAGAAATTGATGTAAGTGAACTAAAAAAATGGAAAGATTCAGGGGAAGACTTTGATTTAATCGATGTTAGAGAGCCGAATGAGTATGAAATTGTTCAAATCGGAGGAAAATTAATACCCTTAGGAGAAGTATCTTCTAGGCAATCAGAGATTTCGAAAGATAGAAAAGTCGTAGTTATGTGCAGAAGTGGCAAAAGAAGTGCAACTGCCATAAAAGAACTCCAAACGAATTTTGGCTATACCAACCTAATTAACCTCAATGGTGGTGTTTTAGCGTGGGCTGAAAAAATCGACCCCAGTCTGCCCAGGTATTAAATATGGAAGAATTTGAGCATTTTGAAACTATTGCCATTCGCAAACAAATCAACAGAACTGAAAACCGAGAACATTCTGTCCCACTTTATTTAACTTCTAGTTTTGTTTTTGATGATGCAGAGCAGGCAAGAGCATTATTTGCAGATGAAATAGCTGGAAATATTTATACAAGATTTTCGAATCCGAATAATTCAGAATTTGTAGAAAAAATGTGCCTTCTCGAAGGAACAGAAGATGGACTAGCGACAGCCTCTGGAATGTCGGCAGTTTTTACAAGTATGGCAGGTATTTTAAAGTCGGGGGATCACATACTTGTATCACGTTCGGTTTTTGGCTCCACTCATCAAATTTTAACTCAACTCTTCCCAAAATGGAATATTGAATTTACTTATGCTGATATATCACGCCCCGAAAAGTGGGAAAGTTTAATTAAACGTAATACAAAAATGATTTTTGTTGAAACACCATCTAATCCTGCTTTAGATATAATTGACCTTGAATGGCTGGGAAAATTATCCGTGAAGCATAAATTAATATTAGCAGTAGACAATTGTTTTTGTACTCCCTATTTACAAAAACCTATATTATATGGAGCAGATTTAATAATTCATTCTGCTACGAAATATATAGATGGACAGGGTAGAGTTGTTGGTGGGGTTATTTTAGGGAAAAAAGAATTAATTAAAGAACTTAGATTTTTTGCACGTCATACAGGACCATCACTGTCACCTTTTAACTCATGGGTTTTATCAAAAAGTTTGGAAACCTTAGCGATAAGAATGGAAAAACACTCTGAAAATGCTTATAAATTAGCAACATTTTTAGAAAATCATTCACAAGTTGAAAAAGTAAAATATCCTTTTTTACCTTCCCATCCTCAGTATGAACTGGCAAGAAAGCAAATGAAACTCGGTGGGGGAATTGTTACATTTTTAGCAAAGGGAGGATTAGAAAGAGGAAAAAAATTTCTAAATGCTGTAGAAATGATGTCCCATAGTGCAAATTTAGGTGATACAAGAACTATCGTAACACATCCTGCTTCGACGACTCACTCAAAATTAACAGAAGAGGAAAGAAAAATGGTTGGTATAGAGCCCGGATTAATAAGAATATCTACTGGATTAGAGCATATTGATGATATAATTAAAGATATTGATAGAGCACTTTATAATTCAATTTCTTAGTCTCTGGCCTGAAGGTGGGATGCTTCTTCTTCCTCAGTAAGCTCTCGAATGGAATAATCCATAACCCAAACCGGAGGGGATGGTGTGTATAAATCTTTAACAAGGTAGTTAACATATGGAAGGTAATTAACTTTCAATACTTTAGCACGATATGTTGTTTTAGTAATGACTCCATCTACTCTACTATGACTCATGATTTCAACAAAATCTCCCACTTCGAATCTAGTACGGAAATTCATAAAAACCTCCAAAGCTAACTATTGATTATTATTTTTGATTTTCCCTATATTGTCAATTCTATCTCCCACAAACTTGTCTGAATCCTCAAAAACTTCCAGTACCTTATTTTGTTTTTGAAAACTTTTGATTGCCTCGAGTCCCCTTAATCCAGGATCTCTCCGCTTGTAAACCTTTACCCCCACATCCTCTATTGGTTTCACTTTTAGAACTCTCTCTAGCCTTGGATCTGCATCATAAGTAGCATATGTTTTTATAGTATTTATTACAATAGTTGGTTCTTCTTCTTTTATAGTTAGATTTTGTAGAAATACTACGGGAGATTCTACCAAAAACAAATCTTCCTTTAGTTTTGGTTCCAGTATAATGGATTTTCGTTGAGAGTAGCGAACAATTCCTTCATCCACAAAAACTTTTTCTGCTTCTTTTTTATAAATAACTACCGGCGAAGTAGACGGGCATCCGCAATTATTTATAATAGTATCTGAATTTATTCCAATTAAATTATAAGTTCGGGGTTGTGATTGCAAAGAAAAGGAATATAAAATCAATAAATAAGATAGAACAAAGTGCCTATTGGTTAATACCATATTTATCCTCCCGCACGGGGTATAGCTACCCTAAGTATTCAGCGGCTAATATGGTTATATCATCGGTAAATTGTCCAGTATTATCACCAGTAAAAGTTAAAACTGAGTTATAAATTATATTGCATAATTCATTAGTTGTTTGAGTGTAATTTTCTTCTACGATTGCAAGAAGTCTATCTTCTCCAAGCATTTCATTACTTGAATTTCGGGCTTCTGTGATTCCGTCGGTATATAAAATTATTTTATCTCCCTCGGATAATAAAATAACCTGTTCTTCCACTTTCACTGGAAGTATCTCACTGATAACCCTTCCTTTGGAAGAAATATATTTTGCCGATCCATCTTTGGTAATTTGAATAATGGGAAGATGACCTGCATTTGAATACCGTAACACCCCTGTTATTAGATCAATAGAACAATAAATTGCTGATATAAAATGACCACTCATCTTTCCAATCAGGGAATTATGGATTTTCTTTAATGCTTCCGTAGGTTTTAGCATTCTCTCATAACAATTCTGAATAGTCATTTTCACCATTGTAGCCAAAAAAGCCGCCGGAACTCCATGACCGGATACATCACATATAAAGAGAATCAACTCATCCTTATTTTTATAATAAAAATCTATAAAATCTCCACCGACCCCCATCATAGGTTGATACTTAAAACTTACTTTTGCGTTACTAATATAGGGTATAGCTTCAGGCAAAAGGGAAGATTGAATTTTTTGAGCAATTTGGATTTGTTTTTCTAATTCTAATGATTGAGCATGAATTGTTTTTGTTCTATTTATAACTTTTTGTTCAAGACTATCATTTAATTGAGATATTTCAGTTATCAAATTATATTGAACCTCAGATGCTATTTTTAGATTACTGACCATTAGGTTGAAACTTTTTGCCAACCGACCGAATTCATCATCTGAAGAAATATCTACTAATGCTTCTAAATTTCCAGAGCCTAAAGTTTCAACAGCATTTATCAAAAGACCGAGTGGTTTTGTAAAATAGTTAGCGAGAATAAGTGATACTGAAATACTAAAAATTATTGTAATAAAAAATACTATAATTCCAATTATAGTAAATTGTTTCTTAAATTCTGATATATTTTTATCATCAACTGCAACAATAACAACCCCAACAGGAACATTTAATGAGTCTTTAATTATTGAATAGGCATTTAAAAATGATCCATAATTACTATCAGTAGGTTCTTCATCAATATAATCCTCATTCGACTGTAAAATAATAATTATTTTATTTATATTTTCTTCTGATTCAATATAATCCATACCGGGATTAGAATTTTTAACTACCTTACTCGAGTATGAAAATTTTACTGGAATTTCTTTTTTACGAATAACTACATTTGATTCTATTAGTCTGTTTTTACTATTTAATTTTGATTGATTAATTATTAAATCCAGAGAATCATTTATAATACTTATCTCGAAAAAAAATTCTGAATTTATATATGTGGATACTTTTTGTTTATTATCTGAAAATATAAAACTCATTTTTTCACTTCCAGAGGAAACAATGACAGGTAGTATAAAATTAGATTTATATATATCTGAATTATAATCAATATTAATTATATTATCTTTTATACTTGCATTCAATGAAAAAAAATCTGAATCAATCCAAATCGTATCACGATCCATCGAATTTGAATCAATTGCATATGTTAACTTATTTAATTTAGAATCATAATTTAAAGTATATATATATCTTATATTAATTTCTTGGTTATAAAATTTTTTAATTATTTTATAATATTGATTATAAGTTATATCTTTAGTTATATCATTGGAATTAAATTTTTTATGAACTTCAGGATCAATATAAGTTGAGATAAATTTTGCAATCGATAGTTTATGATATTTGAAATCAGTGATAAACATATTTACAGAAATATAGTACATAACCACTGATAATACAAATGATGCTAATACATTTAAAGATATAAAGCTAAAGGAAAGTCTTGTACGTAAACTATTAAACATTATAATGTGACTACATCCGTAAACCAGTTAGATTTATTTCCTGCTTTATCCTGAATCTGAATTTGAATTATATAAAAACTTTTATTGTACTTTTTTAAAATTAATGGTATTTCTAATTTAATAAATCCTCTATCTTTATCATATTCAAATGGATAAGAAATTCCCTCGAATAGAACCTTCATATCACCCGATATTCCAGAGCCCCTATCATAAATTGCATAAAATTTTTCAAGCATTCTGGGGTCTTTTACCTCTGGTAAATTAAAATCCCGATTAACTAGATAAGGATAATTTATCACAGGCGGAGTCTTATCCTTCATTATAGCAATTATCCCCAAGCGGGTAAGAGAAAATTGAATATGTTTTTGATTTCTTTTTGAAGATAGGGAAACCCATTGCTTAAAGGCTGTATCAAATATATAGATATCATCGTCTTTATTAGGAAAATTTCCCTTTAATAATCCCTTAGCATCTCCCTTCCAAGAGAAATTTATTGCTTTAATTTCATACGCATTACTGATTTGCAAAAACCCTGGAAAATTATATTCTTCTGGAATCTTATTTAATTTCTTAATCTCTATTGTCCCGTCCCCCACTATCTGAAGTCCTGAATAATCTAAAGTAAGGGTGCCATCTTCTGAATTAAACTCTTTTTGTGATACTTTTTCAGTCTTTATCTCTGAATGATTAACTTCAATGGGAAGATTTACAAAAGAAATATTTCCAGAGGCATCCGCTAGTTCTACGCGTAAGATTATTTTCTGAGCTTCAGCTAGCTCACTCAAATCATAAGAAAAGGATGAATTGGACTGAGTAAATAAATTATACACATAAACTGCAGGACTTAAAGAAGACTTATTTATATCATATAAATTTTCTCTATGAGAAGCATCTTTATGGGACATTTGATCTAATACTTTTTCAAAAATAACTTTTTGATTATTTTTAAGAGCGATTCGATAGACGTTATTACGATTTCTAGATGTCATAAAATCATACCCAGCCACTCTTATTTTTATTTTACCATTAGTTTTAATCGAAGGTATGTCTACTTCATACTCCCCTTCTATCTTTTTTTTCAAGACTAAAGAATGTGTAATACCAGAATCCGAATCAATAAAAATAGATTGTATTACAGGAGGTGTAGTATCATTTTGGATGAAATCTGGAAAATTTAAAGGATTATAATATCCTTTTGAATCATATAATTCTAAATGTAAATGAGATACACCAGATCCCGTCTCTCCTGATCTTGCAATTTTAGATTTCGACTTAACTGTAACCATCTCTGGCTTAAGCTTTACATTATAACCAGAAGGGTTACCAAGTAATCGAAGACTGTGATTTAACTCTTCAAGTCCATTTGCGTCTCCATTTAAATCATTTAAGTGAGCATACCGTGCATTCAAATTCAAAGAAGGAGAACTGAGAATTATACTCAAACCATATCCGAATTCGGAATAACTCATATTAGAAACAAAACCATCAAACACACTCAATACGGGAAATCCATTGATCCCATAAGTTTTAAAATCACACCCCATGTGTAAGTGAGAATTACGATACTCAGCAAAACTACCAGAAATAGGAAGTCTCATCTCCAAAGGCCAATTTACTTTTTTACTTATCTCGCTCTCAATACCGAGAAGAGGATACACAGAATTTAGTAAAATAAAAGCAAATGAAGTATATTTTATAACTCTATAAATAGTATTTTGTTTAATGGTTTCCAGCATTTTTATTTCTGTATAAAATATATATAATTATATACAAATAAATTATGGTTTCTTTTATAAGTCTATGCGAAAATGCAATTGTAATTAAATAATTATTTTTCTGATTTTTATAGAAAAAGTATATTCTGATTTTTTTTATTTTGTTTTAGTGTGTACCTAAATTAGAAAAAATGAAAAAACTTTCCATAGACATAATAGATAGATTAACCGATTCAACAATTTCTGATGATACACTTATAATTAATCTACACAAATATTTAGATGATGTTACGACAGCAGAGCTGTGGAATAGCTATTCTGAATATTTTCGTAAGAACGAAATAACGACAATAATTATTGAGGCTAAAAATGTTGAATTTTGCAATGGATTAGGGATTGCCTTCCTTTATAATTTAAAAAGAAATGCTAATATATTCAATAAAGCCTTTGAAATAAAAAATTTAAGAAAGGAATATTTTGCCCTTCTATCAAATTTTGAAAATTTAACAATTCATACTCCTCAAGAATCTATAAATATTAAAACAGACGTAAGTGTTGAAAATATCGGCAAAATAGTCGAAGATAAGATAAAAAGCACTGAAAAAACCATAGAATTCATTGGTGAAGCCACATCAGGATTTATTAAATTTTTTAAAAATCCTATTAAGAATATTCGATGGTCTGAAGTTCTCCACATAATGGAAAAAAGTGGAGTGGATGCTATTTTCCTCTCTGCTTTGATTGGATTCTTGTTCGGCTTAATTATGTCTTTTCAATCGGCAATTCCAATGCAAAGATTTGGAGCAGAAATATTTGTTGCTAACCTAGTGAGCCTTTCTCTGTTTAGGGAATTAGGTCCCCTTATGACAGCAATTATTTTAGCTGGAAGAACGGGCTCATCCTTTGCCGCAGAAATTGGAACTATGAAAGTCAATGAAGAGCTTGACGCATTGACAACCATGGGATTAAATCCAATTTCTTATTTAGTCTTGCCCAGACTTTTAGCGATTATGATTGTATCACCATTGTTAACAATAATCCTAAACTTTTTTGGTCTTATCGGTTCCTGCATTGTACTACTAAGTTTCGGATACCCAGTAGTTACATTTATTAGTCAAGCAACTAAATCCGTTAAGCTTTTTGACCTTGGGGGCGGATTATTCAAATCTATCATATTTGGTCTATTAATAGCCGGAATTGGTTGTATTTCAGGTATCCAAACGAAAGAAGGAGCTCAAGCCGTAGGTGAATCCACAACAAAAGCGGTTGTGAATGGAATAATACTTATTAGTATTACAGATGGTATTTTTTCCGTTCTTTATTATATTTTAGGAATATAATGGAAAGTATAATTCAAGTTAATAATTTATGTGTAACCCTCGGAGGGCAACAAATCTTAAAAAATGTATCTTTTGAAGTAAAGAAGGGAGAAATCTTTGTTATTTTAGGAGGATCAGGTTGTGGAAAAAGTACTTTAATGAGAACTATGATAGGCTTGTTGCAACCTATATCAGGAAATATTTTAATAGAAGGGCAGGATATTCATGATCCCAATGAAATTCTGCATAATAAAATTTTAAGAAAATTTGGAGTCATGTACCAACAGGGAGCACTCTTTGGGTCCCTGAATCTTTTAGAAAATGTTGCCCTCCCCTTAAGGGAGTTTACAAGTCTAAATCAGGATGCAATCGAGTTGATTGCAACTATGAAGCTAAAACTGGTTGGGCTTGAAAATTTCACCAATCACATGCCCTCAGAAATCAGCGGGGGTATGAAAAAAAGAGCAGCAATTGCAAGGGCAATGGCGCTCGATCCAGATATACTATTTCTTGACGAGCCATCAGCAGGCCTTGACCCCATAACCTCGGAAGAGCTTGATAGTTTAATTATTTCTTTATCAAAAAACTTAGGAATCACTTTTATAGTTGTCAGCCATGAACTTCCTAGTATATATACTATTGCAGATAGAGTTATCATGCTAGATAAAAGAATTAAGACAATTATTGCGACAGGTAACCCTCAGGATCTAAAAATAAATAGCACGGATACGTGGGTTAAGCAATTTTTTAATCGTAAGGGGTCTAATATTTAGATAATCATGAAAAATAATACTAAGCATTATAAAATTGGAATATTTGTTTTAGGATGTATTACGTTACTTATGTTGTTCATTTTTTTATTGGGTGCTAGAGCACTCTTTGAAAAGCGAATAATTTTAGAGACATATTTTGATGAATCCGTTCATGGTTTAGATGTGGGATCGGTTGTAAAATACCGCGGAGTTCCCGTCGGAAATATTAAGTCTATTTCATTTGTGCATGATGAGTATAAATTAGATTTTAATGATTCTGACTTTTCAAAAGGTAGATATGTCCTTATTACAATGTCTCTTAAGGATATTTTTAAAGTAAATGAAGATGAACTAAAATTAGCATTAAAAAAAATGATAACAGATGGTTTAAGAGTAAAGATTACATCACAGGGATTAACAGGAACTTCTTATTTAGAAATAAATTATTTTGACTCTGAATCGAATCCACCTATGGTAGTTTCCTGGAAACCGAAGTACAATTATATTCCCTCTACAATAAGTACCTTTTCCAAGATCGGGGCTTCCATAGATGACTTAATACAAAAAATTGATAGGGCAAATATAGATAAATTCATAATTAATTTAGATAAATTAGTAACAAGTGTAGAATCAGCAGTTAGTAAAGCTCAAATTGATGAATTAAGTAAAAATACCGTATCACTATTAATTGAATTTAGGCAAACAAATCAAGATATCAGGAGAATTTTAAATACTCCATCCGCTCAAAAATTTCCTGAGAAAATTGATGATACCCTCTCAAATATGAATAGAAGTATGACAAAATTAAATCAGTTTCTTAGTAATAATCAAACAGAAATATCTTCTACTGTTGAAAACTTAAAAGCCGTATCGCAGGATTTACGAGAAGTTAGTAATAATGCCAAAAAGTATCCATCCATGTTACTTTTTGGCGAAGCACCAAATTCTCCGATTCTCGGAAAAAATAGATGATTCCTTTTAGCAAGATGAGACACGATTTACCATTTAATTATATGAGGAGATAAGATATTTTAACCTAGTGATTTATAGATATCTACTTAATGTGAATTTAAACTTATTATTTATACTTCTAGTTATATTTTTTTCAATTAATTCTTGTGGAAATATTTTAAAAAAAGACTTTCCACAAAAAAAATATTATATTTTAGAGCCAGATTATTCAAAAATTATTCAAAATCCAAAGTATTTCAATTCAATTAGGGTAGTTAGAATTAAAATTTCTCCTTTTTTCGAAGGCAAAAATTTTGTATATAGACAGGGTGAATTTAATTATGAATCAGATTTTTATAATGAATTTTTGGTATTTCCTTCCAATGCATTTTTAGAATGTATTACAAGATGGTTAGCTGAATCAAATACAGGCGAAGTTTTAAGTAACACAATTTATGAAGATACCTATTTAATTTCAGCTTCAGTAGATTCATTATATATTGATTTTAGAAATGAAAAAGTACCTAAATCTATATTAGAGATTCAATTTTCTTTACAAAAAAATAATGAACAGGAATCCTTATTTAAAAAGAAATATTCTTATGAAGGTAAATTAGAAATTATATCTCCCGAAGAAATCATAAAATCTTGGAATGTGGGCTTAACTGATGTATTACATAATTTTGAAAATGATCTAAGGAAAATCGATCTAAAAACAAAACAACTCCCTGAAATTGATAAAGAGAAGAAAACTTTAAAAAGAAAAAATAAATACACAAGGTAAACAAAAATGAAGGTTGATAAATCTAATCCTAATAAACCTATTATAGTGGCAATTATAGCAAATTCAATTATAGCAATCTCAAAAGGAGTAGGATATATATTTAGTGGTTCTACAGCACTTCTCTCTGAAACTATACATTCAATTGCCGATGTATTAAATCAATCTTTATTATTAATAGGAGTAAAAAGAGGCCAAAAAGGAGAAACTGAGCTTTTAAATTATGGTCATTCTCAAGAAAGATTTTTTTGGAACTTATTATCAGCTGTTGGGATTTTTGTATTAGGTTGTGGGGTAACAGTGTACCACGGTATTCATCAGTTATTATCCAAAGAAAAATATATAGAAACAGATACCTCTATACAATTGATCATAATGCTCATATTATTTGTATCACTAATTGCCGAATTATTTTCATTTAGTGTAGCTATCAATGAAATCAAATTAGAAGCTAAAATTAGAAATAAAGACTTTTGGGAATATCTAAATAATGCTATAGATCCTTCAATTAGTGCTATTTTTTGGGAAGATTTTGGGGCAATTTTAGGGATAGCATTTGCATTTATAGGAATCTTATTAACTAATATTACTGGAGATACAACATTTGATTCGGTAGCAAGTATTCTCATTGGACTACTTATGGGTTATATAGCTGTCCATCTCGCCATTGAAAATAAAAAATTTCTTATTGATAGATCAATTCCCCAATTTGAAATGAATCAAATTTTAGGGACATTAAAAGAAAATAAAATTATAACCTCTTTTGAAGATATTAAATCAATTGTTTTGGGTCCTGAAAGATTAAAAATTAGGTTTAAATTAAACTTAGATATCAATATTTTGTTTAAGCAAGATATTGATTTACTAGTTGAAGAGCTAAAAAGTTTAGGAGTTAAAGATATTCAATCTGAAAAACTAAGAGAACTAATAAAAAATTATAATAAAAGTTTATTTATTAAAAGAGAAATTACACTCAAAGATATAGAAAAAACTTTAACCGATAAAGTTTCAAATTTAAAGCATATAGATATAATTTAATTATTTTACATCAAATTTAACAACTCCATCCCAATCTTGAGAGGGAGGTTTTTCAATGAGTAATTTAGTCCTTTCAAGATATAACTTAGAGATTGTATCTTCTGGATTCAAACTATATGCTTCTTGAAAGTTAACTCTTGCCTCTTCAAATAGTCCTAATTTATAGGAAACTAAACCATCCATATAAGGTTTAAGAGAGTATGACATTTTTTGTTGAAATTCTAAATCTTTGTGATTATACACTTCATAAATTTCACAGGGACTTGACATACCTTTAGCTATAATAGTATCTATTTCTCTGTATCTAACTAAAGAATGATCTCTTAAATTTGCAATGGTAGTAGCGGAGACAATAATTTCTGTGGAATATTTTGAAGTAATACTTTCTAATCTGGAAGCTAGATTTACTGTATTACCAACAACTGTAGTACTTAATCTATCTTTTGTTCCAACAGTTCCAATAATTAATTCACCTGTATTTATACCTATTCCTATTCGAATCGCTTCTTTACCATTTGAAATTCTTAACTTATTATAATTCCCCAATTCTCTAATTAAAGAAATTGCAGTGTGAATAGAATTATCAGCTGACTCCTTATTTTTAGAATTATCAGCAAAGATAGCCATGATTCCATCACCCATGTATTTATCGATAAAACCACCGCCATTACTGATTAGAGGGGTAATTAACTGAAAGTATTCATTTAAAAATGCATAAACTTCATCAGGTGAAATTGATTCACTCAGAGTTGTAAAACTTCTAATATCAGAAAAAAGAATTGTCAGATTATCAATAATCTTGTCACCCAAGTGTATGTCAGTTGCAGATTTTTTTTCTAATAAATTCAAGAAATTTTCAGGAACAAATCTATAAAATGCATCCTTTTGAAGTTTAATTTCTTCTATGGAATTGTTAATATTTTTAATCATTAAATTAAATGTACTACCTAATTGACCGATCTCATCATTTGATTTAACTTGTATGTTTACAGAAAGGTTCCCATTTCTTACCTCTTCTGCTACTTGAGTTAATGCCACAATAGGTCTTGAAATAACATTTGCTAATGTAAAGGAAATGAAAATAGTTAAGGCTAACATACCAAATATAACTATTATTAAAATTAATTTTAATTGTTGTAAATTATTGTAAATCCCCCTAGCATCTAGATCCAATCCTAAAACAGCAATTATTGTTCCATCTTTATCGAGTATTGGAATAGTTGTGGTTAGCCACATTCCCCATCTATCTTCAATATATTCTTCATTAACAATTATCTTACCATCAAAGGCATGTTCAAAATGATATTGCTCTGATACATTGTAAAGGGAGCCTATGGGAGTAGATTGTTCATCATCATCGATTTCACCATTTTGATTTCTATCAATTTCTTCATAATCAGAGTCAGCTATAAACTTTAAGAATTTCCTATCAGGAGATTCTTTTGTTTTTGCCAGTATATAGGCATATCTTAGTTGGGGAGGTTTGTTTGGGTCGAGAGGAAGTTGTCTGATGTACTTCAAAGGTTGAAGATCATTCGAAGTTCCCGATTTTATCCTTCTCAATGCCTGAACTAAAATCTGAAAATCTTTGGATTCTTGAAATTTGATTGTATCTTCTGGAGTTAAACTTGCTAAAAGATTCCCTTCGTTCACTTTTTTTAAATCTTCTTTAGTAATTGGTAGAGATGCTTTATCCAATTCTACAACCAATCTCTTGATCGCCTCTCTGTGCTCCTCTTCGATCACATAGTATCCGGTGTGTGCAATATCATGAAGTCTTTGCTTCATTAAGCTCCAAACAGTTTCATAATTTCTATGATACAGATAAGATAGACTTGTTCCAGAAGTAACGGATGTTAGAAGTACTAAAATAACCACCAGTCTAACTTTAAATGAACGACCTATCATGAACATTTTATACTAAATCTCTCCAACATTTAACTATTAATATAAATTTCAACATAAGGATATAACTCAAATTTATTAGAAATTATTTTTTTAACAATTTATGCAAATTCAAGTCTAGTTTATATTAAAAACTACTTGCTTTAAACTTCGGAATAATTAAAATTTACATCCCTCTATTTTTAATCCTGAATGAAATCAATTTCCTAGTCTAATTGTAGCTTGAGACAAAATTCAAGTGCTAAATCATGGTCTTATGCCTAAAAGAAATGATATCTCTTCCGTACTTATTATTGGGTCAGGACCGATAGTAATTGGTCAGGCTTGCGAATTTGATTATTCTGGCACGCAAGCGGCCAAAGCTCTCAAAGAGAGAGGGCTCAGAATTATCCTGGTTAACTCAAATCCAGCCACAATTATGACAGATCCAAAGATTGCTGATGCTACCTATATTGAACCACTTACGGTTCCGGTTTTAACAAAGATCATAGAAAAAGAAAAACCATCAGCCATCCTACCTACAGTAGGTGGACAAACTGCTTTAAACCTTGCCATGGCATTGGTCAAAGAAGGGATTCTCGAGAGATTTGATGTAAAGTTGATTGGTGCTCAGGCTGATGCAATTCGCAAAGCAGAGGATAGAGAACTTTTCAAAAAAGCTATGAATAAAATTGGAATGAAAGTTCCAAAATCTGGGATGGCGCACACGATTGAAGAAGCTCATAAAATTAGAGCAGAAGTTGGACTTCCCCTAATCATTCGACCTGCTTTTACCCTAGCGGGTACAGGTGGAGGTCATTGCAACAAATTAGAGGATTTTGAAGAATCCGCCATTAAAGGACTATCTGCCTCTCCTATTAGCCAAGTTTTAATTGAGGAATCTGTGATTGGTTGGAAAGAATACGAACTCGAAGTCATGAGAGATTCCGCCGACAATGTTGTGATTATTTGCTCCATAGAAAATATAGATCCAATGGGAGTTCACACGGGAGATTCAATTACTTGTGCTCCACAACAAACACTTTCTGATAAAGAGTATCAATCAATGAGAGATATGTCATTGAAAATTATTAGAGAAATTGGCGTAGATACAGGAGGATCAAACATTCAATTTGCAGTAAATCCAAAGAATGGAGATACAATTGTAATTGAAATGAATCCTAGAGTATCACGATCTTCTGCTTTAGCTTCCAAAGCTACAGGCTACCCCATTGCAAAAATTGCCGCTTTGTTGGCAATAGGGTTTACTCTAGATGAACTAAAAAATGACATTACTCGTGTTACACCTGCGAGTTTTGAACCAAGCATTGACTATGTTGTGACTAAAATTCCCCGATTTGCATTTGAAAAATTTCCAGGATCTGAAACTACACTGGGAGTTCAAATGAAATCAGTGGGCGAAGCAATGGCTATTGGTAGAACATTTAAAGAGAGTTTCCAAAAGGCATTACGCTCTCTTGAAAATGATAGATTTGGTTTTGGTTCTGATGGAACTTTACGGGAACTTTTAGAAATAAAATCTATCTCTAAAGATAAATTAAAAGAATATATTACAGAGATTATAAAAAGACCTACAGATAAAAGAATCTTTAATATTAAATTAGCATTTGAAAATGGATTTTCATCGGATGAAATTGTTAGTATCACAGGAATGGATCCTTGGTTTATTCACCAAATGGAAGATTTACATAATTTAGAAATAAAATATCTAAAAGATAAAAATGCAACTTTATATAAAATGAAACAATCTGGATTCTCAAATAGGCAACTTGCATATTTGAATCTAAAAAATGAGATACAAGAAATCATAAAAAGTGATGATTCTATCAGTAAAACTAAAGCCAGTTTAAATCAAAAATTAATTACTGAAGAAAGAAAAATAGAATCCCTTTTAAAAGAAAAATCAATTAAACCCGTATTCAAAAGAATAGATACATGCGGGGGAGAATTTGAAGCATTTACCCCTTATTTTTATTCAAGTTACGACGAAGAAGATGAAAGTGAAGTTACAAATAACAAATCAGTTATGATCCTCGGTGGGGGACCAAACCGAATTGGTCAAGGGATAGAATTTGATTATTGTTGTTGTCATGCATCTTATGCATTACAGGAAATGGGTGTAGAATCCATAATGGTAAACTCAAATCCTGAAACAGTATCAACTGATTATGATACATCAGATAGACTCTATTTTGAACCACTCTGTCTTGAAGATGTTATGAATATTTATGAAAACGAAAAACCAATAGGTGTAATTGTTCAGTTTGGAGGACAGACCCCTTTAAAATTAGCAAAAGAATTAGAAAGAAGGGGTGTACCTATCTTAGGAACCAGTCCTGATTCCATCGATAGAGCTGAGGACAGAAAAAGATTTGCTGAAGTACTACAAAAATTAAATCTTCGTCAACCAGAAAATGGAATGGCTTCTTCCAGAGAAGAGAGTGCAGTAATTGCTCAAAAAATTGGATTTCCTGTACTAGTCAGACCCAGTTATGTGTTGGGTGGAAGAGCTATGGCAATTATAAATGACGTTGAAGCATTAGAAAAATATATGGATGAAGCAGAAGAAATCTCAGAAGATAGACCAATTCTTGTAGATTCATTTTTAGATAGTGCTGTAGAAGTAGATGTGGATGCACTCTGCGATGGGAAACGTGTTTTTATTGCTGGAATCATGGAACACATCGAAGAAGCAGGAGTTCATTCAGGAGATTCAGCCTGTATGCTTCCTCCTCAAGGATTATCTGAAAAAATTTTAAATGAGATACGAAGTGCAACCAGAGCACTTTCTATGGAATTAAATGTATTTGGATTGATCAATATCCAATTTGCTGTCAAGGAAGAAGAACTATTCATTTTAGAAGTAAATCCTAGAGCATCAAGAACTGTTCCCTTTGTTGCGAAGTCTATCGGTAAACCAATTGTTAAATACGCAACTCAAATCATGCTCGGTAAAACATTAGATGATCTTGATTTAAAAGATGAATTCAAAGTAAACCTTGTTAGTATAAAAGAAGCTGTATTACCATTCAATAAATTTCCAGGAGTAGATACAATATTAGGCCCTGAAATGAGATCTACCGGGGAAGTAATGGGTATTGCTGAAACTGCCGGAGAGGCATATCTAAAAGCTCAAATCATGGCTGGTGATGAACCTCCAAAAGGTGGAACTATTTTCGTCAGTATTAATGATAAAACAAAACCGGAATTACTACCATTCATAAAGAGACTTTCCCATTTGGGTTATAATTTAATTGCTACAAAAGGAACTCATAAACTTCTTTCCGAAAATGGAGTACTTTCATCAGCAATAAATAAATTATATGAAGGATCCTATCCAAATGTAATTGATTTTATAAAAGAAAAGAAAATAAATTTAATTATAAATACTCCTCTTTCCAGAGTAACTAGAGATGATGCCTATTTCATTAGACAAGCCGCTATAAAATATAAAGTTCCATGTCTTACAACTGCTCAAGCGGCAAAAGCATTGGTTAATGGTTTAACGGAAATGCAAAATAAGGGTTTTAGTATTCGTTCGCTCCAGGAGGTTGAGCAAAATCTCTAAATTATGGGAATAGCGGGAGACATTATCATTATAATCCTATCCGGATTGGTAATGGGTTATATATCTCATCTCTTGCGATTGCCACTTATACTAGGCTATATTATATCAGGAATTGTAATTGGTCCATATACAGGTGGTATTACAGTTTCCAATATAGATGAAATTTCTGTTTTATCGGAAATAGGTGTGGCATTGCTTCTTTTTTCTATTGGTATTGATCTATCAATGAAAGAAATAAAAGAAGTCAAGCTAATTGCTCTTATCGGTACACCAATACAATTAATAGTTACTGGAGTATATGGATATTGCATAGGTAACTATTTTTCATTTAATAACAATGCAAGTGTAGTGCTTGGTATGGTCATTTCTCTGTCAAGTACTATGATTGTAATAAAATCACTTATGAATCTTGGTTTGATTAGCTCTTTATCAGGAAGAGTAATGCTAGGGATTTTAGTAGTACAAGATTTAGCCGCTGTACCCTTAATGATAATTATTCCACAATTAAAACACTTAGAGACTAGTTTAAACTTATTAGGATTTACTTTATTAAAAGGAATAGCTGTTATTTTTATTATTGTAGTACTAGGCGGAAAAATAATGCCTATTTTTCTTAGAAATATTTCAAGATTAAATAGTAGAGAATTATTCTTATTAACAATCACTGCTTTAGGCTTAGGTATAGGTTTTTTCACGCATCTCGCAGGACTATCTTTTGCTCTAGGAGCATTTATTACAGGAGTGGTGCTTAACGGTAGTGAATATAGCCATAAAGCAATGAGTGATATAATTCCCTTGAGAGATATTTTTGGACTTATTTTTTTTACTTCGATAGGAATGCTATTTGATCCTGTATTCTTTCAATCTAACATAAAAACTATTTTGCTTTTAGTCTCACTCGTAATACTAGGAAAAATTATTATATTCATGATAATTTCAAGAATTTTTGGTTATATAAATGTAGTACCTTTAGCTGTTGGTTTTGGATTATCACAAATTGGAGAATTTTCATTTGTATTAGCAAAATTAGGCTTAGAAGAAAAATTATTTGATGCTAAAATCTTTTCAATAATATTATCAACTTCTGTTTTAACCCTTTTGATCTCCCCTTTTCTTTTAATTTTAACATCTCCTATTTATTCTACATTTAGAAGAGTGTTTCCTTATAAAATTACTTCCATAACTAAACATGTGAATGAAGAAGCTCAAAACGAAATCGTTATTGCAGGTGGGGGACGGGTAGCTAATTCAATTGCTCAAGTTTTACATGGGCTCGGTTTTAAATTTATTCTTATCGAAAACGATTATAAAAGATTCGAAATTATGAAAAAAAAAGGCTTCAATTGTATTTTTGGTGACTCCAGTAAAGAAATTATCCTCCAATTCTCAAACTTATCCAATGCTAAACTATTAATTATTACAGTTCCTATTGTTGAAATCACAAAAGATATCATTAGTGTAGCTAAAAAAATAAATCCAAATTTAACTATAATTGTAAGATGCAATGATATTGATGAGTTAGAAGATTTCTACAAACTAAATATCTCCCAAGTTGTTCAGCCTGAATTTGAAGCCAGTCTGGAGATGACAAGACAGGCACTTCTACATTTAGAAATTTCCGTAGAAGCAATACAAAGTTATCTTGACGAAGTTAGAAGACAAAAATATACTTTACCAACGAATAAGGTTTCAGAATATATTACAAGCCTAAATAATGCCTCAAGATTACTCGAAATGTATTGGTTTCATATCGAAAAGGAATCAATATTAATCGGAAAAAAAATCGGAGAATTAGCTCTTAGGAAGAAACTAGGAATTACTGTGATTGGTATTTATAGAAAAAATGAATTAATTCAAAATCCTGATATTGATTTTTCTTTTGAAAAAGATGATATGATTGCATTGATTGGAAGCAAGGTTGGAAAAGAGAAATTTGAAGAATTATTCGAGGAACAGGAGTGAGTATAGATAAAGAATTACCTAAAATACTGATTGTAGATGATAGCGAAGAAAATAGAATTATTTTACAGGAACTCTGTAAATCAATTGGGTACAATTCGGAAGTTTCAAAAGATGGTCGATCTGCTTTAAATATACTGGAAACTTTTTTACCTTTAGCCATTCTATTGGACATAAAAATGGAAGGTATGGATGGCTTTCAAGTTCTTGAAACTATTAAAAATAATCAAAAATGGAAAGATATTCCCATTATCATGATTACTTCCCTAAATGACTCTGAGAGTATTTTGAAATGTTTGAGACTAGGAGCAGATGATTATATCCCGAAACCATTCGAGCCGGCTATTGTTAAAGCGAGACTTGAAAGATCAATTTCCAATTTAAATGCTTTAAAAAAAGAAAGATTAGTTTTGGAAAAAACTTTTTCTGGAAGCATAAAAATTCTCTCTGATATAATATCTTCTTTAAATCCCATACTTTTTGGAAAGTGTTCCAAAGTTAGAAGAATAGCAAGACTCATAGCGGAAGAAATGAATTATCCGGATATATGGGAAATTGATGTGGCCAGTATATTTTCAATGATTGGTTGTATCTCATTTCCACATGAAATGCTAGAAAAAATTATCAATAATAAAGCCTTAACAATAGATGAAAAAAAATTATATGAAAATCATACGAATTTAGGTTATAAATTATTAAATAATATTCCTCGCCTTGAAAATGTATCACTTATTGTACTCTTTCAAAATAAAAATAAAGTTTCAGAAGCTCCTGAAACTTTACATTTGAATATATCCGAGATACCTTTAGGATCTAAGATTCTGAAAGCCGCATTTGAATATGAAATAGCAACCATAAAAACTAATAATATGAAAGAAATTAAATCTATTATGAAATTAAAAGAATATTTACTCGATCCTAAAGTTTTTTCTGCGTTAGAAAATATTTTAAATAAGGATAGCAATAGAGAAATTAAGGAAATTTTGGTTAACCAACTAATTACCGGTATGACATTTACTGAAGATGTATATACCGTTTCTGGAATTAGAATAATAAATAAGCTTCAGGACACAACAGATTCAGTTATCGAAAGAATTAAAGCCGTTCATTCTAAACTTCCGATTGCCGAACCTCTGAAAATGTTTTCAAATAAATTATAATTTTTAAAAATTTTCCTCTTTGAGTTTATTCATAAGAAAATTAATTAATATCTCTGCTCTTGAAATCTGATCTTCCATAACAAGTATCTCCTTTTTTATATTGGGATTTATATCTAAAAAAGATGTTATGACATCAATTGGAAATGGATGTTTACGGAGTTCTTCTAAATCACGTAGAAAAGTTTCATCTGCTTTTAAATTAGTAAGATGTCTTTTCGTTAATGCAATTACCTGTTCTAATTTTTCTAAATATATATTCGAATTTATATGATTTAATTTATTTTCTCTTTTCTCAACATTTGCAATTATAAATGGTTCCTGAGATTTATACCTAACTAATTTTGCAATACCCCGTCCTTGTAAAACAATATTAGATCGTCCATCGGGCAAAGTTTCCCTCTTTATGACTTCTCCCCAACCAAATACAGGCTCTATTTCTCCATTTTTCTTTATACTTGTAATTCCCAATTCTTCATCATTTTCTAGACAATAATCTAACATTAAACGATATCGGGGCTCAAAAATATGAAGTGGTAATAAGGTTCCTGGAAATAAAAAAACAGAAGGAAGGGGAAAGATAGGAATGGTATCAATCATGGTTTAAATTTTAAACAAATAGAAAGCTTCGTCAATACCCTTTTTTTCTTTTAAATGATTTTACACTTGTAATATTTTGATTTTATTGGAGATTGAAACTCATTTTATGGATCTTAATCGAAGATTTTTAATTTTTTTTATCGGACTAGTTGGTATTTTTGCCTCTGTGTCCTTGGTTTTTTCTGGGAATATTCTTAGAGATTCTTATTCGCCTGATGATAAAATAATAGGTGCTTTTTTATATATTCTGAGTTCAATGTATTTGTTCCATCCATTCCTTTTTTATTTTATTCAGAAAACTCAGAAATTTTATCTATTTATGGCTGCCATACTATGTTCTATTTTATTTTCTCTAACAATAATTTATTTTTGTATAGAAATCTATAATGCGAAACTACAATGATGTGAATATGAAATACTCAAAATTAATCTTTAGTTTTATTTTATTTATCTTAATTAATAATTGTGCATCAGTTATTCTAAAGACTGCTATAACTCTCGAAAGAAGTAAGGGTAGCCTAGAAATAAAAAAAATCCAAATTGAAAACACAAATATTGTTTATTCCGAGGGTGGGAAAGGAGAAGTTCTGATTTTAGTCCATGGATTCGGTGGTGATAAGGACAATTGGACTAGAATGACTCCTTATCTTAACTCTAAATATAGGATAATTTCTCCCGATTTACCTGGGTTTGGAGATTCAGATCGTGATACCTCTTTAAACTATTCTGTATCAGAACAAGTAAAGAGACTTCATTTATTTTTAGAAAAACTGGGTATCAAAAAGTTCCATATAGCAGGAAATTCAATGGGCGGAGCAATTTCTGCCGCTTATTCCTCTAAATATCCAGATGAAATTATCTCCTTAATTCTAATAGATTCTGCCGGAGTCGTATCACCTGTAAAAAGTGAATTAACCATAAATCTTGAGAATGGTTTCAATCCCTTACTTGTAAATGATGTAAAAGATTATGATAGATTACTTAATTTTATTTTTGTTAAAAAACCATACATTCCAGATATCATAAAAGAATATTTTGCCGAAAAAGCTGTAAAAAATAGAAGTTTTAACGATAAAGTATTCCAGGATTTGAGAAGTGAAAAAAATCCCGTAGAAGAATCACTCTCCAAGATAAAATCACCAACATTAATTATATGGGGTGATTCGGATAAAGTAATACATATTTCTTCAGTAGATATTTTTAAAAAAAATTTAATAAACTCTAAAGTTGTAATTATGAAAGACTGCGGACATTCTCCACAAATAGAAAGACCGGAAGAGGTCGCGACTCACATAAAAACTTTTTTGTCTCAGAGATAATTGATACACTTTTTCTCTAAATATTTTACATACTCATCAAAAGAGACTGCTATTCTTTCATAATGACTTTGAAGTTCTTTACGAAATCGATTCACTGAATCCATATCTTTTCTCTTTATCGCTTCTTTAATTTTAATAGCAGAAGCATGGAGTAATCGATGTGGTTCTTCTATTTTTTGGTGAATTTTATTTTGTTCGATATCTTGTACTACGGAAAGGTAATACCATAATCCCATCTTACATTTTGTATGATCTAACTGAGGAAGCATCTCAGAATCTTTTTTTTCAATAGCATTATCAACAGAAATTACCCAATTTATATGATCCAATCTTCGTGAATTTATAAATTGAAGTAACCAAATAGGATTTTGATTCGTAATTGCTTTTACACAAGATTCAATATCCTGATTAATTTCTTTAAAATTCTTCGATATTATATTACTTCCCTCTTCAATTTCATGTACTACGGTTGAAATATAAACAGAGGAATCTGAAACATACTTTGATGTTTTTTCTATCTCGGTAAGACTTGATGTGAATTGAGAAAATCTAGATGATAAATTTTTAACCTCTGAAGATGTCTCTTTGGATAATAATTCAGAAGAAATTGATAAATTTTTCACCATTTCAACCCCTCCCATAATTTCTTTAACATTTGTAATACTTTTTTCTGATGTATCCTTCCAATTACCAAATTTATCATTTATTTTCTGAATAGACTCACTTATTACTCTAACAGCATGCTTACTTCTTTCTGCTAATTGAGATACACCATCTGCAACCACTGAAAAGCCTTTCCCCTCTTCTCCTGCTCTTGCTGCTTCAATAGATGCATTTAATGCTAAAAAACTCACTTGATCAGAAATCTCCTTTATAAGAGAAATATTACTTTTCATTTCCGCTACAACCTTTGAAAAATCACCTAATTCTTCTGAGGTCATTTTTTGAAGTTCACGAATAGCTTCACTTTTTCCGGAGATAGTAAAGATTTCTTTATCGATTTTTTGTAAATTATCAGTTATAGTTTGTGAACTATCAGAAATATTTTTAATAGCAGAGTTTGTGTCAGACATATTTTCTGAAAATTGACTCAATATTGCATCCAATTCTTCTGCACTTGCCGCTAAATCTTGTGATACTTGAGAAAAATTATTTACTTTTTTCACATAACCATCTTGAAATTCCCTTATTTTTTCTAATTTTGATGGAAATGACATTATAGAAACAGAAATAGTATCTGCACTTTCGAATATTTTAGTTTTTATTTTATCAAAAATATTGATAATTTTACTCAATGAATCTTTCTCTTCTAGCTTTAATTCATTTTTAATAACTAAATTTATAATTTCATTAACTTTTTGATCCATCCACTTCAAGTGGCTTGAATAAAGAAAAAAATCGCTTTTAAATTTCATTAAAACTTCTCCTCTAAATTTATATTTCTATTTTTGTTTGTTAATTCGTTTAGTTTATTTATTAATAAAATTGGATCTATTTCAACGTTAATTTTTTGTAATACATCTTGAGTTAAAAAACCATCAGTTGTTGAAGATTCTAAAAAATTTAATAATTTATTATAATAATTATTTATATTATATATTCCTATGGGTTTATCATGAAGTTCTAACTGGGACCACGTAAATATCTCAAAGAACTCATCCATAGTTCCAATTCCACCGGGAAGAATAATAAATGCATCTGAAATCTCATACATCCTTTTTTTGCGTGTGTGCATAGAATCTACGATTTCTAAATTTTGTATTCCAGAATGACCCACTTCCTTTTTGAATAAAAAATCCGGTAGTATCCCATGAACCATTCCGCCTTTTTCAAGAGCCCCATCGGCAACACTTCCCATGAGTCCAATGCTAGCACCTCCATAAACCAAAAGAATATTCTTTTCTGCGATTATATTCCCAAGCCTGCGGGCTTTTTCTTGATAAATAGAATTTTTACTTATCCCTGCTCCACAAAAAATACACACGCTTTTCATTTCAGGCTCCATTTTTCTTGCACGCTATAAGAAGTATCGTCATTTGGAAATATGAAACTTTTTTTTAGAGATTTGGGGGGTTCCGGAAAACCACTAGTTATTATGCATGGCTTATTCGGATCCTCTAAAAATTGGATTACCAATGGGAAAACACTCTCTTCTATTAGGAAAGTCTATGCACTCGATTTAAGAAACCATGGCGATTCTCCCCACTCAGATTCGCATACTTTAGACGATTTAGTAGAAGACCTAAATGAATTTATAGTTTCACTACCAGAAAAACCTGACATTATGGGGCACTCCATGGGGGGAATGGTTGCTAGTATGTTTGCTCTAAAAAACTCTGAGAAAATAAATAAACTAATTGTCGTCGATATTGCTCCTCGAACTTACCCAGTTCGGTTTGGTTTAGAATTTGATGCACTACAAATTGATGTTTCGCTTTTTAACTCCAGAGACGAGATTGATAAAAAAATGGCTGGTATAGTTCCAGATCCTTTCATCCGGCAATTTTTACAAATGAGCCTAGAAAAAATAGAAACCGGTTATCGATGGAAGTTAAATGTAAAAGCACTTAAAGAAGGAAGAACTGCATTGACATTTAAGAGTGAATCTCTTTTACCTTTCAAGGGTAGGTCATTGTTCCTCTTGGGTGGGAAATCAGAGTATATAGTTCCAGGTGACATTGAAATTATCCAAAATTTATTCCCAAATTCTAAAATTTATACTATTCCTGAGGCAGGACATTATCTTCATTATTTAAATGCAGAGGAGTTTCTAAGGCAAACGACATTGTTTCTGTCTGAAACATAAATTTGCTTGACTCTTTAGTAAAATCTGTACTATATTTAACCAATTCATAAAAACAGTCCACAGGACTGAAGGAGTCGACTATTTATAGAGAATTGATTCAAATTCCAGATCCATTTCTATCTCTATTGAAAGGACCCGAATTTTATTTTGAGAAAGCTCTTCCTCGCATTTTAGCAGATAATTTACGTGAATTTACTATGTTGGAAACAGAAGGTATAGAGAACGTTCCAAAAACTGGTAGAGTAATGCTTGTTCCTAACCACTCAGGTGTATTAGGTTGGGATGCTGTAATACTATACAATGAAATAGTTAGAGAGAGAAGAAGAATTCCACGTATAATGGCTCATATGTTTTGGGAATCTAAACCATTCTTATCTAAAATTGCTCGTAAATTTGGAGCGTTTGGTGCGGATTTCAAGCAAGCTGTTAAGTTTTTGAAAAAAAACAAACTCATGATCATTTTTCCCGAGGCTGAACATGGAAATTTTAAGCCCTCTGTGAAAATGTATCAACTCACCGAATTCAATCCAGGGTTTGTTGCTCTTGCAATGATGACGAATACCATTATCGTTCCCGTTACAATCATGGGTGCGGAGGAAAACTTTGTCAATCTCGGAACAATTGATTGGTTTGAAGATAAGATAGGGGCTAAAATTCCTATTCCATTGAATCTTTTACCAATCCCCGCTAAGTGGAAAATTAAATTTTTGAAACCAATCAGTCTTGCTAAATATAATCGCAAAGATGCTAAGAATGAAAAATTTTTAATAGAAGTTACCCAAAACATTAGATTCCGTATTCAAGCTACAATTCATAAAGAATTAGTATCACGGGGTATTTTCAAATTTTGATTGTGAGGAAATTATGGAAAAACAAATAAGCAGATCAGAAATGCTACTTCAAATAAAAGTGGGAGAGGTAATGGGCAAGGATGTTCCTACCATAGATTTTGATGACTTAGTAGCAAAAGCATCTAGAATGATGATGGAACAAAGATTACATAGTTTACTAGTTTTAAAATACGGTAAACCTGCTTATATGATATCAACTTATGATTTACTTAAGCTATCTTATGAAAGTACTTTTAGTGATACACCTCACGATATTCTCCGCACCCCGGTAGAAGAGCTTGTAAAAGGACAAAAATTAATCTCTGTAACTACAGATAGCAGCTTACTGGATGCTCTTCGAATTTTAGTTGATTATAGTATTCATTCCGTTCCCGTTATTGATGATAATGTTGTGATGGGAATTTTGACCATGATGGATTTAGCTAGATGGTACAAACAAACTCATGAGTAATGGAACCTTTCTGGTCTGACGTTACTGATGAAGAAATTTCCAGAGAAAGGCATAAAGCAAAAGAATTAAAAAAATCTGCCTGGTGGAAAAATAAAAGATCCTCGGGAATTTGTTACTATTGCAGAAATAAATTTCCGGTGGATGAATTAACGATGGATCATTTAGTTCCATTAGTTAGGGGGGGCAAGTCAGTAAAAGAAAATCTCGTTCCAGCCTGTAAAAAATGTAACTCAGAAAAAAAGCATAAGCTTCCCTTTGAAGTTAACCAATAAACTTATAATGATAAAATTATTTTATATATTTTTAGTATTACAATTTCATCCTTTATTATCAACTGATTTACCTAATCTCTTGCTAACTGCTAAAGCGTATTGCATTCAAGAGTTAAGTTCAAAAAAGATCATTATAGAAAAAAATTCCAAAGAAGCATTCCCTATGGCAAGTCTTACTAAACTGGGAACTGCCTTAATGTCTTCAGAAAAGATTGAGCCTTTCGAATATTTAAAAATTCCTTCTTTTGCAATTGTAAAAAATAATTATGAGTCTAAGGCAGATTTAATAGAGAATGAGTCCTATTTATTTCAAGATTTACTTTATGGGCTACTGCTTCCTTCCGGAAATGATGTTGCAAGGAGTCTTTCATTTCAACTTGAATCAAAAGGATTCAAATTTTCCAATCTATCCAAAGATTGGATTCAGAAAAACAATCTCTCTGATTTTTATTTTGAAGAATCCGTAGGGCTTTCATCTAAATCTAAAACAAATATTAATGATTTAATGATTATTTTAGATTTAGTTGAGAAAAATAAAAATATTTTTAATGTATTACAAAAAAAAGAATATTCTTTTGAGTCCAAGAATGGGAAATCGATTACAGTGAAATCAAGAACTCCTATTTTTAAAAATAAAGAATTAATTATCTTTGGAAAGACCGGTAGAACGAAAAGTGCAGGGCAATGCTTTGCTGGATTTTTTCAAAAAAAAACAAAGTTATTTAAAATAGCGATTTTGGGTTCTGAAAATCTAGAATCAGACTTATTGGTATCCTCTGAATTTATAAATAATTTTATAGATTAACCAAATAAAAATGATAAAAATTGAGATTAAATTAAATAAATATTGTATTCAAAATATACTAATATTTATTTTATTTTTTATTAATATAAATTGTAGTAGTATAAATTCACTCCTTAAAATTAATAATAATGATACTTTTAATATATGTTTTTGGAATATAAATTTAACTAAATCTCTAGAATTATCAGAAAAATTAAAAGTATCTATGATAATGAATATTTCAAAATCGTGTGATATAATCTCTTATGTAGGTATTTATAATAATATCAACTCTATCTCCTCAGAAATTGAACTACAACTTGAAAAATTAAGGGAAGAGTATATATGTATGGAAGGAAATACAAAATCTAAATTTAAACCCTCTGAGGAGAAATATGTTACTTGTATAAAATCAGAATTATCCCCTGACATTGAAAAAATTGAGTTTGAAGAGCTAAATCCATCTACTAAAAATCCCCCTACTCTATTCTTAATGAATATTAATGAAAAAAAAATCTTGATAGTCCCTTATAATACAAATCCCGGAAATAAAAATGATTTAAGAGAATTTTCAGAGGTTGTTGATTTTTCTTATAAAAATTTTTCTGATCGAAGAATTTTCTTTGGTGGAAGTTTTTATTTTGATCAGGAATTTCAAAAATTAGAATACTTATATTCATTGCCATACTACATTATTCTAGAAAAATTAATTGATGAGCCCTCAACTTTTTCTAATCAAAAAGCTAATGTTATTTTTACAGACCCCAGAACCTCAAAAAACTGTAAAGGCTCAGTAATACGATTGGAAAGTTACTTTTCAGAAATAAAAAACATAGAAAAATATTTTGATCATTTTCCAATCTTTGCAAAATGCAGAATTAATTAGTTTTGCATTCACCCATCCCTAACTTTTTACACAATGTATATAAATTTTTTCTCTCATCTATTGTTAAAATTTCCATTCTCTTGAATATTTCAGCTAAGTGCAAGGGCATAATTTTAGAAACATATTCACTTCCTTTTTCAGTTAAATTAACAGTAATAAAGCGACGATCATCTTTTTGTCTTACTCGAATAACAAAATTTCTTTTTTCTAAATTATCTATAACTGTGGTAATATTTGCAGTTGATTTTAATATTTTACTTCCTAGTTGCTTCTGACACATTGGACCGAGATAATAAAGGGACTCTAAAATTCCAAATTGACTAATTGTTAGTTTATTTTTATTTAATAAATTTCCAACCTGACTTGCAATGGTATCACTTGCCCTTAAAAGAGATATATATGAGTTTAGTGATAGTACTTCTGAATCATTTCCTTTATATTTTGTTCCCATTTCATATCTCCATAAATTTTTGTGTATTACTTAACTCGGAACTTCAATAACTAATACATCAGAATCTTCAAGAGTAGTAAATAAATTTTTTCTTGAATTAATGATTCCAAGTGAATCTCTTTTTTTTAAAACATTATCTTCATTTTGAATTTTACCTTCTATCAAAAATATAAATATAGCAGATTCTGAGTTTTTTGAATTATATACAAATTCTTTTTCCTTGTCAACAATTGCTCTTGAAATAAAAGCATTTTGATTTATACTTAAATGTTCATCTGTTTCTTCGTTTCCAACAAGCTGAATAAATTCATTTTTTTGAAATAAATTCTTAAAATTTTTCTGATCATACCTTGGTTTAATATTTCTTTTTTCAGGTAGTATCCATATTTGAAAAAAATGTAAATCTTCAGTAGCAGAAGGATTAAATTCTGAATGAGTAATACCTGTTCCTGCTGACATTACCTGGACTTCCCAAGGTAAAATTTCTCCGATTGTTCCCATACTATCTTTATGTTTTATAATCCCTCTCGTTGGAATTGTAATTATTTCCATATTATCGTGTGGATGAGTTCCGAAGCCCATTTTAGCTTGAACCGTGTCATCATTAAAAACACGTAATTTACCAAATCCCATTCTATTTGGATTAAAATAATGCCCAAAGCTAAAACTATGATAAGAATCTAACCATCCAAAATTAGCATTTCCTCTGGTGTTTGCTCTAATTATCTGCATATTTTTCCCCTACAAATCAATTAGACATTTAACTATTTAATGTCGATAAATATTTATTGCTTTTTCAAAAAATATTTTAATTTATACTAGGATATTATTAAATTTAGTTATATTTAGATTGATTTAGGTAGTACACTTTCTAATTTTTCGAAGAAGGTATCTAAAAAAATTTCATAATTTAATCATATTTTAAAATATTCTTTTTAATTTTATCTAAAATAATTGATTATAAGAGGTTTTCGCTCTGTATATTCCCCCCCAAGAAGTTGTTGAAAAATTTTTAAATCAATTCTATCTTAGAATAGAATTAAATCCTGAAGAGATCCCCTCTTATACACAAATTTACAATTCAAACTGGGAAACTTTAGAACAGAGTATCAATAATGTTGAATTCACTCAGTTTACTTCGTATCACAGCGAGTTACTTTGTATTCAAAATACTCAAGAAAAATTAAAAAATAAATACCTCGATAAATGTCATCTATTGACTGCTCTAGAACCATGCAGTATGTGCACAGGGGCAATCATTCAATCCAGAATTGAATCAGTAACTTATTTTGCCGAACAACATAAGATACCAGGAATCTCTTCGTTTTCCTTAGAATTTTTACTGAAATCCAACCATTTTCCTGAAATTAATTATATTCCTGACAACTCCGTAGCACTTATCTTTAGTAGATTTTTTAAGAAAATTCGTAACAAAAATTATCTTATGTAAAAAAAATATTTTTGTTTACAAAAAAATATTAATGATTATATTAGAGACATAACAATTTTATTGGGACAAAAGTGAAAAAGAGGAGAATTGGAAAATCTGGAATAGTAGTTTCTGAAATTGGATTAGGTACAATGACTTTTGGATCTTCTTGCGAAGAGAGTGTTGCTAATTTAATTTTAGAAGAGGCTTATGATTCAGGAATTGATTTCTATGACACTGCGGAAGTTTACCCTGTCCCACCTGACGCAAGTTATGTTCATCGAACTGAAGAAATTCTAGGAAAATGGATACAAACTAAAAATAGAAGTTCACTAATTATAGCAACAAAGGTTGCGGGTCCGGGACATGGTTGGTTTAGTCCTCCGATAAGGTCAGGAAAAACAGCATTAGATAAACATAATATTATGCTTGCAATAGATGGAAGTCTAAAGCGCTTGAAAACTGATTACATTGATTTATATCAAGTTCATTGGCCTGACCCTGAAATGTATTACGAAGAAATATTATTTACCCTTTCAGAGCTTGTTCAGAGTGGAAAGGTAAGATATGTGGGATGTAGCAACGAAACTCCATGGGGCTTAATGAAAAGTTTATGGTCTTCAGATAAGAACAGATTAGTAAGATTTGAGTCAATTCAAAACAATTATAGTATGTTAAATAGAAGATTTGAGGATTCACTAAGTGAAATTTGTAAGAGAGAATTTATTAGTTTAATTGCTTACTCACCACTGGCTGGAGGGATTTTGTCTGGAAAATACAACGGAAATAATATTCCCGAAAATGCAAGATTTAGTAGATATGCAAAACTTGCTGAAAGACAAAAAAAACAATCGAGTAGATATTTAAATGATCAAACGTTACGTGCAACAGAAGAATATATTAAAATAGCAAAAGAAGTAGGATTATCTTGTGCAACTCTTTCTATCGCATGGAGCAAACAAAACGAATTTACCGCATCAACATTAATTGGTGCAAATACAGTAGAACAGTTTTCAGAATTAATTAAAGCAAATAGTATTACATTAACAAATGATACTCTACTAAGGATTGATGAAGTATCAAAAGCAATTCCCTATCCAATGGGATAAAAACGTCATTTTTACAGCCTAACTTTCTAATCTTTCTTTCCCGGGTGAATAGCCCGGGACTCTTTTTATCCAGCTATAAGCTCAGCAATTGCCTTCTCAGCTTGTTCTTTGTTTGGAGGAGATCCATGCCATTCAGGTTTATTTTCCATGAAAGATACTCCCTTGCCTAATGTAGTACGAAATACAATTAAGGTAGGACTTCCAGTATTCTTCTTAGCATTTTCAAATGCCTTAATTATACCTTCCATATTATGACCATCTTCTTCAATTACATTCCAACCAAATGTTCTGAATTTTTCACCAAGTGGTTCAAGCCTCATAATTTGTTCTGTATTACCGTCTATTTGAATAAAATTTCTATCCATAAATGCTATTAAATTATCAAGTTTATAATGTACAGCAGACTGAGCGGCTTCCCATGTCATACCTTCACCACATTCTCCATCTGAAATACATGCATAAATTTTGTGAGACTGTTTTTGGTGTTTTGCCCCTAAAGACAATCCAACAGCTATCGACAATCCCTGTCCTAAAGAGCCAGATGAACTCTCAATTCCACTCAAATATCTCGTAGAAGGATGTCCCTGTAATCTACTACCTAATCTTCTAAAAGTTGCCAATTCAGAAACTTCAAAGTATCCTGATAATGCCATTGACGCATAACGAACTGCACAGACATGTCCATTAGAGAGTATAAGTCTATCCCGATCTACTTTTTCAGGATTTTTAGGATCATGATTAAGAATCTGAAAATACAAAGCCGCATATATATCAGCCAAACCAAGAGGTCCTCCCGGATGTCCCGAATTGGCGGCATTTACCATTTTAATAACTTCTATACGAATTTGTTTCGCTTTTTCTTTTAGTTCCTCAATTTTCATTTTAACTCCAAAGTTTATGCATTTTGAAAAATTAATAATCCTGAAATATATATAATTGAATATAATATTAAAAATATAAGATATAATTTTTTATGAATTTCTATTTTACGTTTATAACCAGTAAATCCCATTGTTAACATTAACACCAAACTAATAGCCGCAAAGAACCTATGCACATGTACAGCCCAATCCGGAACAATTGGAACAATACCCATAGTTTCTATACCACCTAATAAGTATTTACCGGTTAACAAAAAGATAGCCGCTATCAAATTGGAACTTATTCCAATTGTATTTATAATTCGATGTAGTTTATTATTTCTAATTCTTTGTGAATACCCCAAGTAAAAACAAATGATAGAAATGGTCATTCCAATATTAATAATATACAAGTTCATATCTGATAATGAGATTATTTTTTGCCCAAAAAAAATCCATAAAAACTCAGATTATAAGATAAAAATTCAAAGATTCTTCCATGGATTTTATTTGACTTCTATATTAGTAATTGAATTATGGTTAACAATTGCTGCCTTAGCTCAATGGTAGAGCAGCTGATTTGTAATCAGCCGGTTGGGGGTTCAAGTCCCTTAGGCAGCTGTACTTACTGGGTAGGTACTCAAGTGGTCAACGAGATCAGACTGTAAATCTGCCGGCTTCGCCTTCGGAGGTTCAAATCCTCCCCTGCCCAATCCCTATTAGTTTAGAAGTGGATCCTTAGTATGATCCGCAAAATATTTGTAAATTCCTCCTTTACTCTTTAATGCATCTCTCCAGGCTTCTTCTTCGTCCTTATCCAAAATAAACCTGTCATTCACCTTATGTAAAACCCAAGACTTTCTTTCAAATTCACCTTCTAATTGACCTGATCCCCAGCCTGAATAACCATGAAAAACTTTATATTGAACCTTATCTGTTTGTAATAATGAAACTAACAATTCATAACTTCTACTTAAATATACACCGGGTATTACAAGTAATCCGGGGTCTTTAAAACTATTATCATTATGTAATATACTTATAAAACCATGATCTACGGGTCCTCCCCAATACATTGGAATATTCTGGGAAATATTTTCAGGTAGACCTATAACTACTTCACTGAGGGAATAATCTGATTTTTTATTTATAACTAAACCAAAGGCTCCCGAGGTATCATGCTCAACCATAAAAACTACAGTTTTATTAAACTCATCTGATATAATTGTAGAATTTGAAATTAGAATCTGCCCTCTGCTAGAAGTATTTTCAGAGCTCATATCAACCCTTAGATATTTGCTCTAAAATTGTGTGCGCTATTTCGAGAGTTTTTATATCAGTTTCTCCTTCTACATGAGGTTGGGCTTTTCCTAAGATACAATTTATAAAATGTTCATGCTCTTGTTTTAATGGATTATCTTTATGAACAAAAATTTTCTCTACAATTGATTCTTGCCTATATCTTATTTCATTTGAAGACATTTGAGTATTAGAAGTTGCCTGTCTATGTAACTCTATCTCTTGATCAGTGAAATCTAACTGTATGTAAGCATTTTTATCTGTAATATTGAGGGTTCTAATTTTAGATTGAGTATTTCTTGATGCGTTTATAGAAGCAATACAACCATTTTTAAACTTAAGTATTACAGATGCAATATCTTCATGATTAGATACAATTTTCGCACCCATTGCACTCAATCCAATTACGTCAGATTTAACTAGGTTTAATACTATATCTATATCATGAATCATCATATCTAGCACTACACCTACATCCCGAATTCTGGTATTAAAGGGAGCTAATCGTCTTGATTCAACTAACATAGGAGATTCTACAATCTTTCCCAGTTCAAGTATTGCACCATTAAATCTTTCAACATGACCTACTTGTAGTATTAAATTATTTTTTTGACTAAGTGATACTAACTCTTTCGCTTGCTCTACACTTTCAGCTATTGGCTTTTCCACCAAAACATGTTTACCTGCCTGTAATGCTTCTTTAGAAATTTGATGATGTAAAAAGGTAGGGGCCGCTATAACAACCGCATCTACTTCTTTTAATAAATCATTAATCCCATGAAAAAACCTAGTTTCATATTTTTCAGCAATTACTTTGCCTCTTTCAGGATCCGCGTCATATATCCCTACTAGTTTAGCTTCTGAAAGTTGTCTTGCAACATTCACGTGATACTGACCCATGTGGCCCACGCCTATTATACCTAGATTTATCTTTTCTCCCATTTGGGTTTCCCTTTTATTAATTTTTTATTGAACATTACTTAAATATCTTACCTTTAAAAAATCCACCAGATTCACCTGATTCTTTTACAAACTCCTCAAGTAATTCTTTTTGTTTTTTAGTGATTTTTTTGGGAATTTCAAGTTTTATGATAACATGCTGATCCCCTTTTCCATAGGAGCCGAGATAAGGTATTCCATTTCCCTTTAAACGAAAAACTTGCCCAGATTCAGTACCTTCCGGTATTCTCATGGAAATACTTTTTCCCTCAATTGTTGGAACTTCGATTTCTCCACCTAAGATTGCCATTGTAAATGGAATTGTCTTACTGATAATAAGATCATTACCTTGTCTTTCAAATATCTGGTGTTTTTTAATATGTGTTACAACATAAAGATCACCATGAGGTCCGCCATTTGGTCCAGCTTCTCCCTCTCCAGTGATTTTTATACGACTACCAGATTCAACTCCAGGAGGTATTTTTATATATATCGTTCTTCTCTTTTCAACCAACCCCTGTCCGGCACATGTTTTACAAGGGTTAGAGATAACTGCACCACGACCACTGCATCTACTACAGGTTGAAGTAACAGAAAAAAATCCTTGTGTATGACGAACCTGTCCTGTTCCTGCACAATCTGGACATTTTACAGGAGAACTTCCCTTTTGAGCTCCACTTCCATTACAATCAACACATGTTTCTGCCCGAGGAATATCCACTTTGGATTCTCTTCCCATTGCGGCATCCTCTAGTGTAATATCTAGATTATATTTGAGATCATTCCCTTTTCTTGGACCATTACGGTTTCCACCACTGCGACCTCCAAAGAAACTTTCAAAAATTCCACCTCCGAAATCTCCAAATATCTCTGAAAAATCTGTATAAACAGTCTGTCCGTATTGCGAACCTCCCCCACCTGCATTTACACCTGCTTTTCCAAATTGATCATAAGCTCTGCGTTTGGAGGGATCCTTTAGCACTTCATAAGCTTCGGTAGCTTCTTTAAACTTTTCTTCAGCTTCTTTATTTCCCTTATTTTTATCAGGGTGATACTTAATGGCAAGTTGGCGATATGCTTTTTTGATTTCATCATCATTGGCTGTTTTCGAAACACCCAATATTTCATAATAGCTTTGTTCGCTCATAAATCCCTACTTTCTATTTATAAATTATTTTTATAACGAGTTAATATAAAAAAATGCATCTAGACTTATAAAATTATTTATTTAAAAGTAATTTTATAAGTCTAGAGGTTTAATGAGACCTAGAAATATATTTCTAAAATCTCATAATCTTTTTAGATGATAGTGTTATTTTTTATCATCATCCACTACAGTATAGTCCGCATCAACAACCTTTCCATCATCCTTTGGAGTGGAATTGTTTTGCTGTGGGTCTACATCAGGGCCAGCACCGGGATTACCACCCATAGAAGCACCTAATTTTTGGACAAATTGCTGAAGGGATTCCTTTGACGAACGAATTCTGTTGATATCATCACTACCTACAGCTTCGCGTGCTCGTTTAATTTCATCCTCAGCAAGTTGTTTTTCGTTAGCTGGAAGTTTATCTTGTGCCTCTTGAATTGTTTTTTCTAGAGTATAAGTTAAACCTTCTAACTCATTTTTTTCTTCTACCAATTCACGTGCTTTTTTATCAGCCGCGGCATTCACTTCAGCTTCTTTTACCATTTTTTGAATTTCTTCTTCTGATAAACCAGATGCGGATTCAATACGTATTTTTTGCTCTTTACCAGTTCCTAGATCTCGAGCTGATACGTGAACAATTCCATTGGCATCAATATCAAAAGTTACTTCAATTTGTGGTACGCCCTTAGGAGCAGATGGGATTCCAACTAAGTCAAATCTTCCGAGAGTTCTGTTATCTCTAGCTAATTCTCTTTCTCCCTGTAGTACGTGAACACTAACAGCTGTTTGGCTGTCCGCAGCGGTACTAAACACTTGAGATTTTCTGGTTGGGATTGTAGTATTACGATCAATTAACTTTGTCATAACTCCACCCAATGTTTCAATTCCAAGCGAGAGAGGTGTTACATCTAATAATAGAACATCTGTAACTTCGCCTGCCAATACTCCACCCTGAATAGCAGCACCTGCGGCAACTACTTCATCTGGATTTACAGACTTATTTGGCTCTTTTCCGAATAGTTCTCTTACTAAGTCCTGAACAGCAGGAATTCTAGTTGAACCACCGACTAGGATTACTTCATCGATTTCTTTTGCGCTAAGTCCTGCATCTCGAATACAATTCATACAAGGGTTTCTAGTTTTTTCCACTAAAGACTTTGTCAATTGATCAAACTTAGCTCTAGTTAAAGTCATATCTAAGTGCTTTGGACCAGAAGCATCTGCTGTAATAAAGGGAAGGTTTATTTGAGTAGATTGTGTTCCAGATAGTTCTATTTTTGCTTTCTCTCCAGCTTCTTTTAATCGTTGAACAGTATTTTTATCTTTAGAAATATCAATTCCTGTTTGTTTTCTGAATTCTTCAACAAGCCAATCCATAATTACTTGGTCAAAGTCATCACCACCCAAATGTGTATCACCATTAGTAGCTTTTACTTCAAATACACCATCACCCAGTTCAAGAATTGATATATCGAATGTTCCACCACCGAGGTCATACACTGCAATTTTACAATTTTGCTTTTTCTTATCAAAACCATACGCTAAAGCTGCGGCTGTCGGTTCATTAATGATTCTTTCTACTTCTAAACCAGCAATTCTCCCGGCATCTTTGGTCGCCTGACGTTGTTCATCATTAAAATAAGCAGGAACTGTAACAACAGCTTTTTTAACTGTAGTACCAAGATAATCTTCTGCAGTTTGTTTCATCTTTTGTAAGACTTTTGCAGAAATTTCTTGTGGAGACATTTCTCCAGCACTGGTTTCAATTTTTACTCCATCATTTCCAGAACGCACGATTTTGTAAGATACTTTATGTATTTCATCTGCAGTCTCATTAAATCTTCTACCGATAAATCTTTTTGCAGATCTTACTGTATTTACTGCGTTAGTGATAGCTTGATTTTTTGCGAACTGACCTACTAATGTTTCCCCTTTTTGGGTAAATGCTACAATTGAAGGAGTTGTTCTTGCACCCTCTGAATTTTGTATTACAACAAAATCCCCACCTTCCATAACCGCAACACATGAGTTTGTGGTTCCTAAATCTATACCTATTATTTTTTCTTTAGACATTTTTCTTTCTCCTCTTTAATTCTCTATATATTAAAATTTAGGGCGACCGACTCTAACCCGTGCAGGGCGTAAAGTAATTCGCTCATTATTTTCAACAAATTCATATCCGGTCTGATATACTTCTATAACCGTCTCTTCCTGATACTTTTCTGATTCCTCAGAAGCAATAGCTTCCATAAACATTGGATCAAATGGTTTATTTACAACATCTATCTTTTGAACATTTTCCTTTTGTAATACAGAATAAAACTCGTTTTTAATCATATTTATTCCATCAATAAAAGGCTTTAGCTCTTCATTTATGCTAATTCCTGTTCCAACTCTTTCAAGATTATCCAATGGATTAATAATTTTAATTATAAAAGATTTTAATGCCTCTCTTTTTATACTTAAATATTCATTGGCTGTTCTTCTCTTGAAATTTTGAAACTCAGCTCTCTCCCGTAACCAGGAATCTTTCAAGGAGGAGTTTTCAATTTTCAATTTGTTAATCTCTTCCTCTAAGTTTGCAATTTTTGATGCTTCTTCCGAAGAATCAATTCCACTATCTCCAACAGATGATTCAGTATTTTTGGATTCGATAGTTGCATTTGTTTGATTTACTTCCGAGTCCCCACTTACTGTTTTTTCTGTAACTGTATTTTCTTGCTCTGACATTTACCCTCCTTTCTATTTACTTATTCTAGTTATCATTTCCGAAACTAATTTCGATGTGAACTCTACTAATGGAAGAGCCTTGTTGTAATTCATTCTCTGCGGTCCTAAAATTCCCATAGAGCCAATTCTCTTCTCTCCAAGTTTATAATTTGTTGCTATTATACTCATACCACTCATGATATCACTATCTCTTTCACCTATATAGGTTAAAACACCATCTGTATTGACGTATTTACTAAAAATTTCTCGTAACGCTTTTTTATCTTCTAAAAGACTTAGAATACTTTCCAACTTTTCTGTTTCTTCCCCTTTTAAGTTATTAACTAAATTTTGTAAGCCATCAACATATATATCACTCTCTGTATTTGCATCTATTTCAAATCCAGTTTGAATAGTACTTACTATTCTTAAAAAGTCTTCGGGTCCATCTTTCTTCTCTTTTAGTCCACCTAATAAATTATGAATATCTTCTAACTCCTGCCCCTTGAGATTAGCATTTAGATACTTTGAAATTTGATACAAAGACTCCTGACTTATGTTCCCATCTAGAAACAGGTTCCGATTGATTACCATTCCGGAGCGGGTAACTATGATCATCAAGACCTCATCCCCGCTTACATGAATCAGCTCAATATGCTTTAGGGAATCGAAGTTTTTCTTCGGAGAAATCACCACCCCTGCACTACTAGAAATCAAGGATAAAACCCTACAGGTTGCCATCAATATCTGCTCTAATCTGAGTTGGTTTTTTAAATATTCCTCTTGTATTCTTTGTTTTTCTCTTAAGGTTAACTCATAAAGAACGACTAGATTATCCACGTATATTCGATAGCCCATCTCGGTAGGAACTCTGCCTCCGGAATGGTGCTTGGAATTTATCAATCCAGCCTCTTCTAAATCCCTGAATACATTGCGAATGGTAGCCGGGGAAACTCCTAATTCATACTTCTCAGAAAGGGTTTTTGATCCCACAGGTCTATTTCCCGTAACAAAATCATCGATTAATACTTTTAATATCAATCTGTGTCTTGGTGATAGATCCATAGCCTTCCTCATGAGTTTTAGCACTCTAACTATTAGAGTGCTAATTTATAAGAAAAGTTTATTTCCCCCCTATTTTTTCGTCAACATAGAAAAAAAAGGAATAATTTGGTTGGAATATTTATTTTAGGTTGGGAATTGCTTTCAAGAGAAAGCAATTCATAGATCAAATGGTATTGTTTTTCTTTCTTTCTAAAATTCGAAGCTGTTGGGAGAAGTTTTCTTCTTTTTCGTTTTCTCCTGATTTTCTATAAATCAGAATTAGATTATTGTACATTCTTTTTAAAATGGTGAGAGTGCTGGTCTTTCTGAAATGATCGGAGCTATCCTTATAGCCATTTGCCTCTAAGAATCGAACGCAAGTCTCTCTGCTGATTTGAACTCCCCCATTAAAAGGATCTAAATAGGATTGAAAGGATTCTCCCTCATAGGACACCATAAAATGCATAGGAAGGTTAATTCCGTATATAGGTAAATTCAATCTTTTACCAACCAATATATAAAGGGTAGATAGAGAAATTGGAATCCCTCGGCGATATTTCATCACTCTGGTTAAAAAGGAGTTTTCTGGATTGTGATAATTGTTTTGGTTACCTGTAAATCCTTCTTCTTCGTGTAGGACTCGGGCTAATAACTGTAGCCGAACTGAATCTGTTAGAATAGCTCTATTTAACTCAAAGAGCTCTCCCACTCTCAAGGCTAATTTATCTAAGTTTGATTTGAAGTCTTTATAAGTGGCAGTGGTATCTCCCATGAGTGATAACAAGAAAACCCCACCTTCTAAATCATCATAATTGTTCGTAAAGCCCTTCTTTGTAACTTGGGAAAGATAAATATTAGTTATTTCTTTTTGTATGATAGGAATGTATCTTCTGGAATTGATCCGCAAAGCAGTATTCTCTAAATCATCAACTACATCATAAACAGAAGTTTGCCAAGGAATTTGCTCTGCTATTTTGTTTATTACTAATTCTAGATTCTGCTCATTAGAAAAATCCAACTCAAAAAATAATTTTTCTAATTCCTTTGTATTTATACTTTCGCCTAGATACTTTTTCCAGTCACTCATACGAGAATATTGTATTTTTAAAATTCGAATGTCAATCGAATTGGTACTTTTTCTCAAAAAATTTATTATGAAAAATATGAGAGAAAGATTATTTACCTTCTATTTCAGCTTTTGGTTTTTTATTTGCAAGTTGACAATTAATTTAATATGTCTCATGTTTATAATAAGTAAATAAGCAAGTGAATTATTATCCAAAAAGAGTGGACAAATAATGAATTACTTAAATATTTTTAACAAAATTTTTGATCAATTGATTACACTCTTCTTGGCTCTCCGGTCTATTTTCTGATAAATGATTCATAACAATTGAAACGTCCTCTGGGGGTAGTCTTTCAAATTGCTTTATACTCGGACAATAGGCATTGTTTAAATCATTGGGTTCAAATTTATCTAGATTATTTCCATAACTTCTTTTATTTAACTTTATAATATTCTGACCTGTATCACTTAATAAATAAAGAAAGAGTTTATCGATATAATTTAATCCAATAACATTGGGATAAAAAGAATGGTAACATGTAAAATTGATAGCATTCGAATAATTTCTGATTATTTTTATTTTACCCCGATTAAATACTCCTACTAAGAGGGGGGCTGGAGTACGGGTCTCGATTTTATACCATATTTTTCTAGTCTTGGTTAAAAATCTATTTTGGTATCCTTTTTTTATTCCTATCTTTAAATAATTTAATACATTTAAATCATTGTGATTTTTTACATCCAAACAATAAACATATTTATCTGACTGAACTAAATTTTCCAAGTCTTCATTTGAAAAAATAGATTTACGTATTTGAGAACTTTTAGTAATACAAGGAATAATAGCTGAATCATCTAACATATACTCTATAATTTTTGACTTGTTGAATGCAAAAAACTCATTTGCTCCCGTTGCTATCCCTCTCGAAAAATTTCCATACTCGGAAAGAGTAGAAAAATTTTTAGGAATAAGAATTTTTTCTGAATACGATTTAATAATAGGAAGCCATTTTTTATTTGCTGGCAAATCGGATTGATTTATTTCTATCTGAAAGTAGTTGCTAATATTATCTATTTGTTGTAATTCAAGTAATGATTTTATAACGGATATTTTTACAGGATTTAATTCATAATTTTTTTTACATAATAAAATACAAACAGTGGTTGTAGCAGAGGGGAAAATTTCTTTTTCATTTTCAAATGTAATGATTTGTTTCAATAATCCATTTTCCAAGAGTCTTTTCTTTATTTCTTTTCCATAACCTGTATTAAAAAATTCTAGAGGCAGAATATAGGCTAAGGATCCTCCCTTTTTTAATTCAGTGATAGACTTTAATAAGAAAATAGAAGATATATTAGAATAACCTAATATTTTGATTCCAATATTCTTTTCAATTTTAGAATAAACTTGATGTCTCTGGAGAAATTTTTGAAATCGTAAATAAGGTGGGTTACAGATAATTGCGTCATACTCATTTTGACTTGAATTTAGATAGTCATCATTAATAATTGATAATTCTCTGCCTTTATCATATTTCCCATAATCAATTATATGATCATCAATCTCATAAGCGGTGAAATGAATATTTTGTCCATTTTTCAATTTTTGAATTGAATCAAAAAATATACCCAACCCAAAAGCTGGATCTAATATATTCTCAGGATTATTTTGTAGAACCCATTTTGACATTAAGTTTGCTATAATAGGAGGAGTGAAATACTGACCTAATTCTTTTCGATAACTCAATGCCACAGATTTTGTGTATTCTTCTTCAAGCATTAGAAATAATAATATGTTACACTAATTTTCTAGAATTTTTATATCTCTCAAACATCTATATTGTTCGTTAAAATCAAGACCATATCCCACAACAAAATAATCTTCTATTTCGAATCCATGATATAATTTAAAATCTATCGAATTGATTTTATTTTTTTTAATTAAAAGGGTGCAGACAGAGAGAGAAAGTGGGCTTTCTGCTTGAATGGTTTCGATTATTTTATGGAGAGTAAGACCTGTATCAATTATATCTTCTACGATGATAATATGTTTCCCTTGTATTACTATATTCTTGTTAAAATTTAATTTTACATGACCTGATGACTGAGCTGAACTACCATAACTTTCTGCTTGGATAAATTGTACTTGAATATTTCCATTTATAGATCTTGCTAAATCTGCAAAAAACAAAAAGCTCCCTTTTAATACTCCGAGTAAAAGTATTTCTTTGTCTCGGTAATCGTTTGATATAATTTTCCCTAACTCTTCAACCTTTACTAAAATCTGAGCCTCCGAAAAAAGAGTCTTCACTTTTTATCATTCCTAACAGGACTCCAATAAAGAGACAAACTTCCTTTTACCTCAGAGGGAATCTTACTCCATTCATTTGTTTGAAAATTTAAGATTGCTAAAGATGCGGTAGAGAATTTCGTAAAGATGGATCCTTCAACCCCTAATAAATGATTAATAACCTGCTCTATCTCAGGATTATGTCCTACAAAAAGTACTGACTCTAAAATATCAGGGATTTTATGAATACTCTCTAGATAGACTTCCTTATCTGCATCATAAAGTTCAGATTGAATACTTATATTTTCTGCTAAACCTAATCTACCAATAATGTTGAAGGTATCCTGTGCTCTTTTTGCATTTGAGACTAGAGCTACATCGATAGCAACCCCTCTCTGCCTTAAAAACTTCCTAAGAGAGTTTGCATTTTTATATCCACGGGCACTTAATCCCCTTTCATGATCGGTTTCAAAAGGAGAGTCCCAGTCTGATTTTGCATGTCGAATGAAATAGATTGTTTTCATAAACCTAGCCTTTTATATATAGAATCAATATTTTTTAAATATGGCTCTATCGAAAATATTTCATCTAGATGAGATTGACTCACTAGAGACATTACTTCAGGATCTTTTTGCAGTCTTCCCATAAGACTTTCATTTTGATCTGCCCAAACTGCCATAGCATGAGACTGAATTTTTTCATAGGATTTTTCTCTACTCATTCCGCCTATATTAATCAGAGCTAACATTGCTTTTTGAGAAAAAAACAATCCTCTTGTAATACCTAAAACTCTTTGGGATGCAACTGGATATACATGAAGATTTTTAACAACAAAAGTCATTTTATCCAAAATATACTCTAACGCAATTGTGCTATCAGGTAATATAATTCGTTCTGCTGAAGAATGGGAAATATCTCTCTCATGCCAAAGGGGCATATTTTGGTAAGCTACACCTACATTTGATCGTATCACTCTTGCTATACCGCATATCCTTTCACAAATGACTGGATTTCTCTTGTGCGGCATTGCTGAAGAACCTTTTTGACCTTTACCAAATGGCTCTTCGACTTCCCTACCTTCTGTCTTTTGTAGTAAACGTATTTCAGTTGCAAATCTATCTAAACTAGAGGCAACTATGCCAAGTACACTCATATAAAACGCATGTCTATCCCTGGTAATCACTTGTGTTGTAATGGGATCAACTTTTAGATTTAATCTCTCGCAGACATACTCTTCCGTATCAGGATTCGTATTAGAAAAAGTTCCCACTGCTCCAGAAAATTTCCCCACTGCTATCTCTTCTCTTGCATCGTGTAGTCGGGAAAGGTTTCGCTTCATCTCTGATAAGAAAAGTGCAAATTTCAATCCAAGAGTCATTGGTTCAGCATGTATACCATGAGACCTTCCAATACAGGGTGTCATCTTATATTCAATTGCTTTTTCTTTAATTACTTCAATCAAGACCTCTACTCGATTGATAATGATATCAATAGCTTGTACCATCTGAACACAAAGAGCTGTATCACCAATATCAGATGATGTAAGACCAAAGTGAACATGACGGGATGCTGGTCCAATGTAAGACCCTAAGTTTGTCAAATAAGCAATTACATCATGCTGTAATGTTTTTTCTAGTTCTAAGATTTCTTCAACATTAAACTTAGCCTTAGATTTTATCTCTTCAAAATCTTCCCTAGAGATTTCACCTTTGTTTAATCTGGATTCACATGCTATAATCTCTATCTCTGTCCAAATCTTAAATTTATTTTCTAATGTCCAAATATTGGATATTTCTGGGTTACTATATCTATCTATCATTTTCGTATTACGCTTTAATCATTTAGAGCCTCATTTAGGCTCGGGCTTTTTAAGAATAGTTTTGCAAAAGAAGTTACTTTGAAAACATGCTCGATTGATTTATTGATACTGGCTAAAACAAATTTTATTTGCTTATCTTTATATTTAGTGGCTTGTGCAATTAAAAGTCCAATTCCAGAAGAGTCTATGTAATCTACCTCGCTTAGATCGAGTATGACTTTTTCTAAAGGTTTTTCTTGGAACTCTTCAAATGAATCCCTGAGCATATATAATTCATAAAGATTTACATTTCCGGAGATTTTAATTACACCTGATTTATCTTGAATAAAATGCTCTACTTTCACGTGGTATCCTTTTCGTATGAAATTTTAATAATCCTAGCAGTAATGCAAGCTTCTTTTTATTTATCGTTTAAAGTTCATCTTATTTTTTTTCTGATTTTATTTATCTCTTTTGTTTTAAACCTTGTGAATGAGTAAACTTAATATTATGTCTCATTAATTTAAATTACTAAGCTCAACCTCTATAATTACAAGGATAAATTTTAATGAGAATTGATAGTTTACACAAAAATAAAAGACTGGTAAACGAGTTTTAAAGAAATATATCTCTTATCACTTTTTTTGAATTTAATAAATTTTTAGGATGTAATCTATGAATAGCACGGAAATAAGACATTTCCTTTTTGATATAGAAGGTACCACCACCCCGATCAGCTTTGTTCATGAAATTTTGTTTCCCTATTCAAAAAATAATTTACTAAATTATCTCCATAATAATAAGATTTCTAATTTAATATTTTCAAATTTAAAGGAAGACCATGTAAAGGATACAAAGTCCAATCACTATAAAAACTCATTAGAAAACTCTTCGGAATCTCTTTTTTCTTATTTAGAATTTCTAATCAGTGTTGATAGGAAAAACTCTGGATTAAAAGAAATTCAAGGCGAGATTTGGAAGCAAGGATATGAGTCAGGAGATATAAAAAGTCAAATATTTCCAGATACTTTAGATTTTTTTCAATTCATTCAAAGTAAGAATAAACAAATTAATATTTACTCTTCGGGAAGCATTCTTGCCCAAAAACTAATCTTCAAATATTCTAATTTAGGAGATTTGTCTGCGTATATCACAAATTATTTTGATACAGGAGTCGGGCCAAAGAGAGATTCCAATAGTTATATTACAATTTCTAAATCTTTAAATTGTAATCCAAAAGAAATAATATTCTTTACTGACATACAAGAAGAAGCTGACTCAGCATTTTCTATTGGAATTAAATCTTATATAATGTTACGCAAAGGAAATTCTCCAATAGAAACAATCAAACACCCAATTCTTAATAGTTTTTCGGAGTGGAGAGAATAATGAATATACTAGATAATCCAGAAATTTTAAGTTTTCTTAATAAAAAAGATAAATTTATTAGTATAGATGAAATTCCTAGAGAAGCCTCTACGAGATTGTATTACAGAGTCAAATATTCCAGAGAAAATAGAATCTTATGTATCGATGAAAAGTTTACTTCTAAAGAGTATCCTTTTTTACTTGTTCAAAACTTTCTTCAAAAAAATCAATTTTTTGTTCCTGAAATAATAGATTTTGATGAGAAACATAATTTAATTTTGCAATCAGATGCAGGAGAAAAAGACCTTACTACACTCGATCAAAACGAATATGAACTCCGTCTAAAAGAATCATTAGACCTAATCCTAAAACTTCAGGAAATCAAACCTATAGAAATAATTAACTCTAGGTCATTTGATTATAACAAATTAAATTTTGAGGTAAATCACACCTATAACGGTTATGAAAAATTTATTATCGATAAAAATTCGAAATTATTAATTCCAAATGAAGTAAAATATTTCTTTGAAGATTGTATTACTAAACTAGCAAATTATTCTCATAAAGTTATTTGTCACAGAGATTATCATGCTAGAAATATTTTATTAGGAAATTCAAATCAATTATTTTGGATAGATTTTCAAGACATGATGATGGGAACCCCTCAGTATGACTTAGTTTCCATTCTCTATGATGCATATAAACCAATTACATTGCAAACAAGAGAAAAGTATTACAATTATTTCAAAGAAAATTCTTCCCATAAAATAAATAAATTTAGAGAAATTTACTTACTCCAAGCTCTCCAAAGGAGCTTTAAAGCTCTTGGAACTTATTATGTTATGTTTGTTGAAAAAGGTTTTGTTAAATATAAATCTAGTATTTCGCCATGTTTAAACAACATTTTAGAAATTATAGAATTGGGGAAATTTCCTGATTATATGTATTTATTTTTTAATGAAATGAAGACTGAATGGGAATTGAGTAAAGATTAAATTTCTCAATTCCCTTATTTAATTTTTTATATAATATATTTACTTATTAAATTGAAGATTATTGCATCTCACACATGTTTCTTCGGGTATTACACCCCATTTCATCAATAGTGAAAAGGCAAAACAACCAGCACAAAAACCCAAAGATGCTTCCAGAAATGCAAAAAAAGCCAATATGGAGAGTGTAATTTGAAATTCATAAATTAAATTGAATGAAAGGAAAACAACTCCCGTGAGTGAGAATATTAATCCAATAAATTGTGCAAATCTTTTGGGAATTCCAGCAGTAGGCTTATTGGATATTTTAAAAATAGGGATGATTCCTCTCAATGTGAGTTGTGCGACTGGAGAATAATCAGGTCCATAAAGAACCCTAGCAAAGAACCCATATAAGAGAGGAAGAATAGTATAATAGGAGGGAAATAAAACTGCTAAGACAGAGAATATAGTAATAAAACTAGCAACTATTCTAGCGGCATTTTCATTTACTTCTTCAGGAAATCTTCCTATTTTCATGCTAAACCTCTTCTTGGAATAAAAATTTCTATTATACTTACCAAGTTTGATAATCTAGTATTTATTTCAAGACTTTTTTCCAATATAACAGATTTATTTTCTCTTTTATTGAAATAAATTAGGATTATAAGAAGTGTTCCCTATTTAATTATAGATTCTTTTTTATATAACTATATTGATTGCAATGCCTTAAATGAGTTCCAAGTTATCTGACATTGACCCATATGCTCGGCTTCGTGCCAGTTTAAAATCATTAGTATATCTCTATAAGTTCTATCTATTCGGGGATGTGGAAATTCATCTAGATCTTCAATTTTCAAATTCGAAAAATAATTATAATAAGCACTTGTTGTTTCGAGGAGTTTCGTTTTTATAAGTTCAGGACTCACTCTGATACTAGCCGTAGGAGTAGAACCAGAGGCATAATTTTCCACTAGCTCCCTGTCTTTCACTTCTTTTTCTAATAATCTTATGTTTAAATATCTATCATAAGTAGCCGCACAATGTAACATTTGCCAACCGATATGTGCTCTCTCTGAACTTCCTGTTTTCAGTCTGAAATGGAGTGCATCGCTTTCTTTACCGTATTCCTCTATTTCTTTCAATAGCTGAAGAAATCTAGAGCGTATATATTTATGTTGAGACAAGAGTGTTTGAATTTCTATCGATACCATATTACAATTAAATTAAATACTATTTTGTATTGCTATAAAATTTAAAATTATCTAAAACAAAAAAATATTATGTATAATCTCGCGTGGATAACCAGATTGATATCACTCCTCCACTAGGTTGTGCAATATCGAGACAATAATCTTCATTCCAGAATAGTTTTAAGTTTGTTGCTATTGGTACAATCATTGAAAATTCAGCAGGAGGAAAACTATCTTTTTTACGAAAATTCCATGTAAAATTATTCGAAATAGCTTTCATATTTAAAAATAACTCAATCTCTTTAGTTTCTCTTGAAGCTACCTTCCACTCTAAAACTAAATTTAGGTCTTTAATACCATTATAGCTTTCAAGAGATAGATCATCCCAATTATTTTTTTTTGTAGAACTTGTATCACTCCTATCCAATTCCCAATGATCTTCTAATTTATAAATACTCATAATTAATGGGTATTCTCTCTGAAGCTCAGAAGATAAATTTTCAGCCAAGGAGGCAAAATTATTTTCATCAAAATTAATATTGCCTCTTGAATCTTGTTTTATAGTGTACGTCTGAAATAAATCATAACGATTGTTTCGAAATAAATTATCCTTCCTGGGATCCTGAAAGGATCTCCTAGGATATCTATCCTGATTGAAACCCATTTAAAAGCCTCCCTCTAAATCTAATCTATCTCTGAGTTGTTTTCTCAAGAATTTCTTTCCTCTGTGAATATGACTAGAAACAGTATTTCGATTCATTTCTAGTAACCGGCAAATATCTTCTTGTGTAACCCCATTTAACCATAATTCAAGAACTTTTTTTCTATCAGATGGCTCGAGCTTACGAACTTCATCATGAGCAATTTCTAACATATAATCATAATGCTCTTTCTCTTCAAATTCGGCACCATAATTCCTTGGTAAACATTCATCGATTAGAAAATCTTCTGATTCTCTCTTTTCTTGTAATTTTTCCCTATTTTTGTTTCTTCGTATCCATTTGTCTATTGTTGACCGAACTACATTGTGAAATATTCCAAATGTATAGGCTTTAAATTCACCTAGATCTTCAGTTAATTCAAATAGCTTCTGAGAAGTTTCATTTAGGATAGAAACTCTTGAAACTTCGAAAAGAATTGTATTTTGAAAATCTTCAGACTCCATGTCAGGAAACCTGTGTTTGTTTAAGTTATAGAGGTTATTTGATTCTCCTTTTAAATTGATCTCAATTATTCCAAATATTACTCTTGAATATATATCAATTGATCTTGCATCATTTCTTCTTACACCTCTAATTATTTCTCTTCTTCTTTCTAAATTCATAAGCATAATCTCCATTTATTTTAAGTTAGTTTTTCCATCCACGACTAGGCTAATTGATAATAAGAATAATATTTATTGAATTCGATCCTCCTTTAGTATCTGCTATTTTTATAATTGACTTTTGATTTTAAAAAATAGACTGAAGTATTTGAACTCCAGTCTTAATATTCACACCAAACAAATTAAGTACCGTGAGACACTTAATAGTATAATGGCTATGGGAGACAAAATTATTTCACTTTTTGATTTTTTTTTTAGATTTTTAATTTTTTATTTTTGAGAGGAAATTTAATAAATCTATATAGTTTCTCAAAAAAAACCATCTAACTTAATTTTAGACGATTGGGGGGACAAAAGTTAATATTTTTTTATAATAAAATGCATTAAAAGAGAAAATTCATATTTTTTCTAGAAGTAATTCTCTTTTAATGTAAATTAATTTAAAATTATTTGGGATAATTTTAAAAAGATAGGGAACCAATTTTTGAGACAGCCTCAATTACATCTTCTCTCTTTCCAAATGCTGAAAGCCTGAAGTAGCCTTCTCCGGATGGACCGAATCCTGATCCTGGGGTTCCAACTACTTGAATTTTATTAAGTAATTGATCAAAGAAGTCCCAAGATGTCATACTTTTTGGTGTTTTTAACCAAATATACGGTGCATTCACTCCCCCATATACTTCATATCCATTTTTCGAAATGCCTTCTCGTATAATTTTTGCATTTTCCATGTAGTACAAAATATTATCTCTAACTTCTTTTTTACCAGAATCGGAATAGCAAGCCGCCGCAGCTTTTTGGATTGGATACGAAACACCATTAAATTTAGTTGTATGCCGTCTGTTCCATAATTGATTAATGCTTACTTTATCTCCATTGGAAGTTATTCCATTTAATTCTTTTGGTATTACGATAAATGCACATCGTGTTCCTGTAAATCCAGCTGTTTTAGAAAATGATCTAAATTCCATAGCAACTTCTTTAGCTCCCTCTATCTCAAATATAGATCTAGGAACATTTGGGTCAGAAATAAAGGCTTCGTATGCCGCATCATAAAGAATAATTGAATTATTCTTTTTAGCATATTCTACCCATTCTTTTAATCTTGATTTGGTTATTGTAGTACCAGTTGGATTATTAGGGTAGCAGAGATAAATTAAATCTACTTTTTCTTTAGGAAAGTCAGGTTGAAATCCATTTTCTTTTGTACATGGTAAATATACTAGTCCAGAATATCTTCCATCTAAAGTGGATTCTCCCGTTCGACCAGCCATAACATTTGTATCTACATATACAGGATATACTGGATCCGTTACTGCGATTTTAGAATCAATAGAAAATATCTCTTGTATATTTCCAGTATCACATTTTGAACCATCAGAAACAAAAATTTCATCCTGAGATAATGAGACTCCTAGGGGTTTATAATCATTTTTAATAATTTCTTCTATCAAAAAAGAGTATCCCTGTTCAGGTCCATAGCCCTTAAATCCCGAAGAAGTTCCCATTTCTTCTGATGCTAATTTCATTGCATTTACAATTGAAGGAGGCAAAGGCAAAGTTACATCACCAATTCCTAATCGTATTACTTTTTTTCCAGGATTTGATTCGGTAAACAATTTAACCCTTTTTGAAATCTCAGGGAACAAATATCCTGCTTTAAGTTTTAAATAATTTTCATTTATTTTTGCCACTATTTTATCCTTTATTTTTTACTTATTAATTGGGTATATTTACGCCTAAACATAAACACAGTAATGTCATACGACTTACAACACCATACTCAGCCTGTCTAAAATATGCGGCATTGGGTAAGTCATCTAGATCTGTTGATAATTCGGTCACTCTTGGTAATGGGTGCAATATCGTTGTCTCTTTTCTGGATGCTAAAATTAATTCTTTATTAACTTTATAAGTTTCCTTTAATTTCTCATATTCTTTATGATCTGCAAATCTTTCTTCTTGGATTCGTGTTACATATATTACGTCACAATCCCAAATAACTTTTATATCCCGAGTTTCCTCATAGGTAATTGGATATCCAGCAAGATCTTTTTTATAAGAGTCAGGAAGGACTAACTCCTCTGGTGATATTAAATAGACATGGACTTTGTAGTATTTTAATAATTTAATTAAAGAATGAATCGTTCTCCCGTATTTAAGATCACCAATAAATCCTATTGTTATATCATCTATTTTACCTTTTTCAGATTTTATAGTATATAAATCAAGCAAAGCCTGTGTTGGATGTTGACCTGCTCCGTCTCCAGCATTGATGACTGGCATTTTTACTGCCCCTGCCGCAATTCTTGAAGACCCTTCTAGAGGATGTCGTATTACAGCTATATCAGCATATGCTTCAATCATCTTCATTGTATCATATAAAGTTTCACCTTTTGATATTGATGAAAATTGAAACCCTACTGTAGATATTACACGCCCACCTAATCTTTCCATTGCAGACTCAAATGATAGCCTAGTTCTAGTTGATGCTTCAAAAAATAAGGATGCAAGTAATTTACCCCTCAATATTCCAAAAGCCCTATTAGAGGAATAAATCTCTTTCATTTTATTTGTGGTTTCAATTAAATAATCTAAATCCATTTTAGTAAATTGATCTGCATCTAGAATATTTCTATGAGGAAAAGTATACATATTTCGCAATATAAAAAAAAGTCATTCTAGTTCAATCACAATATAGCTATTTCCGAATTTAGATTTTCGGTCTTTTTCTTGCTTTAAAATTAAAAGTAAGAAAAATGAAAAAATGAGACAATTTCCTAAAAATTTTAGAGTGGGAATTGATGCCCGTATGATTAAACATTCTGGTATTGGAGTCAGACTGTACCACATTTTAAGTAATCTTTCGAAACTTGAGAATACACCAGAAATCTTCTTATTCGGTAATCCTTCACTATTAGCAGAGTTCAAATCCCTATCAAAATTTCATATAATTCCCTATCATGCTGAAATTTATAGCATTCAAGAATTACTTGGTCATCCAGATATGAAATCTATGGATTTATTGGATATTCCCCACTTCAATTTCCCCATTAAATATATAAATAAATGTATAGTTACTATTCATGATTTAACTCCTTATGTTATGAGAGATTTTTTTTCATCAAGAATAAAAAGAATCTATTTACAGATAATTTTTCGTTTACTTCGTTTTACAAAAAAAATAATTACTGTTTCTGAATATACTTCAAATGATCTTGAAAAGTATTTTGGATACTCACATTTAAATAGTATAGTAATTTATAATGCTGTTGATCATGCAATTTTTCATACGAAAACTAAATCTGAAATTTCAAATTTTAAAATAAAATTGAATTTACCAGAAAATTATTTTTTATGTGTGGGTATAGGAAAGGGACATAAAAATTTTAACTTCTTAATTCAAAGTCTACGTGACAAATTCTTAAATAATGAAATACAAACTCCTTTAGTGATAGCAGGAACGGGGGGGATTCTTCCTGATTTTTTATCAAATTTAATTTTAGGAATTGAAAAGTTTATAATTTGTTTGCCGAAGATAGATTATTCAGAATTGCCTCTTCTTTATGCTGGGGCGAAATGTCTTTTATATCCATCTTTGTATGAAGGATTTGGATTACCCCTTCTAGAAGCACAGGCTAGTGATTGTCCAGTTTTATCCTCTAATGCGAGTGTTATGCCTGAAATACTTAGGGACTCAGCTCTTTTCTTTGATCCTCAAAAACCATCGGAGTTGATTGAATCTATTTTAAACTTAGAAAGTAAATCTATAGAATTAATTGATAAAGGGAGAGAAAATGCAGAAAGATTTAATTGGAATAAATCTGCATTACAGTTATTAGAAGTTTACTTGGATTGTGTAGAGAGTTAGTATTTCCGATAAAAAAACTTTTCAACTATTTCAAACATATGCTCGGCAGATTCTCGAATTTTTATAGCTTCTTCCGAGTTATCATTTCTACCAATAACTAAAAAATAATTGTATATTTCATCTGATTTTGTAATAAATTCACTTATTTCAGAAGAAATACATGATTTTGTGTCTTCTATTATATTTTCACAGGATTCAATTATAGCTACTTGGAGAGTTATACTATTTAAATTTTCTTTTTTCATATTTTAAGTGAAACCATAAATCGCATTGGGTTTAGTTAGAAATTCATTATTCATTTTTTAGATCTGTAAATAATTTTTTTAATTTAAAAATATTTTTTTCAATTTTATAGGCAGTCATATCTTAAATATGCATAACTTTCATATAATTTAAATTCAGAATTTAACTATATATATATTTTATATAAGTTTATTTATGAATTAATATGATGATTTTTTTGGTCTATTTTATATAACCTACTCAAGATCATAAAAAATGGAAGAATGATTGTATAAATAAATAAAGCCATTAAAAATATAGGTAAAAATGATACTGCTTTTTCATTAACATTAGACATACTAAAAAATAAAGATAAATTAAATCCTAAATCAGAATGTAATAGGTTTCCAGAAAGTAGGTTTCCGCACATCCCACCGAGGGACATAGAAAAGATGCTATATAAACCATAAACAGATCCATAAATATGGACAGGAACCGTCCTCCTGAAAAAATGAATACTGCCCATATAAAAGCCAATGAATAATATTGCATGAGGTAACTGAAATAACAAAAGCAATAAAAGGGATGTTCCAGATACAGAATAGGATAAAAACAAAAATCGTACTATTCCTGCGATCAAAGATAAGTAAAATAAACTGAAAAATTCAAACTTATGAATTATTCTAGTAATTGAAAGTAAAAATGGTACTTCAAGTAGTACAGCAAATACCCAACTTAGATACACCGTTTCTAATCCAAAAGATAATTGAAAATAACGACCATTATAGTTATCAACAATTTGGTATGACGCATAGAAAAAGAATGATAACATAAAGAATATGATTTGAATTTTACTAGAAATATGTACCAATGCATCTTTAAATTTAAACTCTTGCTTTGAAATTCTCTCTTTAGGTAGATTGTGTAAAAAAAATAATGGAATAATATAAAATATGCTACCTAATTTTCCCGTCAATAAAGGTGACTTTAATAAATTTAAGGTAGGATATGTAAGAATAAACAATAAAAGCTGAACTATTAAAAAACCTAATGTTCCGGAAGATCTAATTTTACTAAAATTATGTTCTCCCGTTTTTTCTAACGCCGCTATTACAACCCATTGATAATTTGCTGATAGCAAAAATCGTAATATACCTGCAAAGAGCATAGTAATTTTCCAATCATCTGAAAATGAAAATAAAAAATATTGAGCGGGTATTGTTAACCCTAAACTATAATATAGAAAAAGTCTAATTTTTTTTGTTTTATCTGATAGCCAACCTGCAAAAAGAGTTCCCACAGGAACCATCAATTGAATTGAAATAAAAATCCACTCTGCATTTTCTCCAAAATTTTCAAGTAGATAAGGAGAAAGACTAGAAAGATTTGCTCCCAAGCCAGCAAAATAGAAAAATAAGATAAAATAAAATGATATCATGATTGACTATGAAACAATAGTATCTAAAACTTTAAATGAGTTTTTGAACTAAAAATTAAAAAGGTGAAGTATGACAATAAATAAAAATAAACCAATTCTAGTAACAGGTGGTGGGGGGTACATAGCATCATGGATTATAAAATATCTCTTAGATGATGGATATACTGTTCATACCACTATAAGAAAAATTGAAGAGAAAGAGAAATATAAACATCTTGAGCATATAGGAGAAAACTATCCTAATAAATTAATTTTCTTTGAAGCTGATTTATTAAAACCAGATTCTTTTGCAAATGCAATGGAGGGATGTGAAGTCGTTATTCATACTGCTTCACCATTTATGGTTACTAAAATAAAAGATCCCGAAATTGATTTAATTAAACCAGCAAAAGAGGGAACTGCGAATGTACTAAGATCTGTAAACGTAATACAAAGTGTAAAGAGAGTCGTTCTTACATCCAGTTGTGCCTCAATTTATGGAGACAATATAGATATTAAATCTATAAATAAAGATTCGTTCACAGAAGAGTTTTGGAATACCACAAGTAATATAAATCATAATCCCTACAGTTATTCTAAAACATTGGCCGAACAGGAAGCCTGGGATATTGCCAGCAAACAAAGTCGATGGGATTTAATTGTAATAAATCCAGCATTTGTAATGGGCCCTGCACTATCAAAAAGAGTTGACTCAACTAGTGTTCAAACAATGCAACAATTGTGTAACGGAACATTTTTTTTTGGTGTTCCGGAGCTATGGTTTGGTATTACAGATGTGAGAGATGTAGCCAAGGCTCATATATTAGCTTCATTTAATGAAAATGCTAAAGGTAGACATATCATTTGCTCAGAGTCTTTAACTATGCTAAGTATGGCTCAAATATTGAAAGATCACTTTGGAAATAAATTTTTACTTCCATCATCTACTCTTCCTTATTTTTTAATCTGGCTATTTGGTCCATTGATGGGCTATAATCATAGCTATATAGAAAAAAATATTGGACAAAGTGTAAAATTTGATAATAGCTATACAATAAAAGACTTAGGGTTACAATTTACGGATATAAAGACAACTCTTATTGAACATGCTGAACAATTAATAAATGATCAATTAATTTAATCAAAGGTAACTGTTTTAGAAAAATTCGGTATGCCCTGTACGAATTTTTCTATAGATAGAAGACTTAATAAAGACTTATCCGGAAACTGACAAAAATCCATTGGTTCGGCATCTCTTCCGGCTGAAAATTCACTCACCTCTGAAGCTATATTACCACCCGTCTGTTGACAAATAAAAAAACTAACCAATCTAATATTTCTAGTATCAGGTAGCACTTTATTAGGAGTAAAATATTTTTTATATTTTCCAGATTCAAGTATGTCCATAGGTTTCCAAGCGTCACACTCTCTTCTCGAATACTTTTTATTTTTTTGAGATACGCAATGTGAACTTATTATCAATCCAGCTTTCATAAATTTAATTATATTTTGACGTTCAGGAAATTCTGATAATTTATATGTTTCAACAAATGGTTTTTCAGATTCTGGAGGCGAGTACGAAAATATACTACTAAAAAATATTATAATAATTATTATAAATTTCATTATGTCTTATCCTCTAATGTGATAATTGTTATATCATCCTGTTTTAATTTTCCAGACAAATGATTAATAAGCTCATTTAATATTTTTTCAGTTAAGTTGTTCATATCTAAATCATAATTGTCTTCGATTAATTTCTTTAATTTTTCATCACCAAACTGTTCGTTTTGAGAATTAAATTCTTCATATAAACCATCTGTAAAAAGGAATAATTTATTTCCTTTATTAAATTTATGTCTGTTAGTAATACATTGCTTACTGCTTAACATTCCAATTATATGTCCAGATCTAATTAGTTCTATAACTTTTTCATCTTGAATTAGATACTGATTCGGATGTCCTGCGGATGCATAAGATAATTCTTGTGTTTCTAAATCTATATCAGCTATAAATGCTGAAAAGTAAATTTTCATATTCTTATAAATTTCTACAAATCTACGTTGTAATTCATCTATAAGCTCGCCCGGATCAGACAAAAAAACTTTTAAACTGTCATATTCACTTTTGATAGTCATAGTAACCATAGCAGCTTGTATTCCATGCCCTGTTGCATCGGCTATTAAAATTCTTATTTTCGTATCACTCATTTGATAAACATCATAAAAATCACCACCGACTTCATCTAAAGGATGATAGTATGTTGCTATTTTAAAATTTGATATTTTCTCTATATTCTTAGGAAGAATATTCATTTGAATATTTCTAGCCATTTTTAGATCTTTTTCTATCGAGTTCAGATATTTGTTTACTTCAATAGTTCTATCCTTTACTTTTTGCTCTAGTTCGGCATTCGCCTGTTCCTGAAAAAAAACAGTTCTCTTTATTGCTTCTTGACTCTCTCTTTTGATTATATTCACCTTTGCAGTTAAAGCATAAGATAGTGTGATAATTTGAAATATAGAAGCTAATTCTAAAGCATATGCACTGTATAGAGGCAAATCAACAATTGCCAAAAGTCTCATTAATGAAATAATACTACCTAATAAAAATAATATCCATGCGATTAGAAAGTAACGGGATGGTTCAAAATATTTTTTATATATAATAATAGCAGATATAAAAATAGTACATAGACTTACTATGGCAAGAAATATAGATAATAAATTTATCTTATAGTCATCAATTAAAAAACCAGATATAATTAGTAGTAACCCAAAATAACACAATGTTAATAATATATTATTTAATATTGGGGAATATATAGATGTTTTTAAATATGATTTGGAAAATAATGACGCAAATGATATTGTTATACCCATAAAAAAAGGAAAGGCTTTTTGCTGAAATTCAGGATTTTCTGGCCATAAATAAATATATGAATGCCCATGTTCGATAGTTTGTAACATACCAAATCCAAATATGTATATAATAAAATAAAAAAAAGTAATATCTTTTGTTGAAGAAAATACCAATAGATTATATAAAAAAATAGCAATTACTACTCCATAATATATTCCATGTAGTAATTCTTTTATTGCGATATCTTTATTTAGAGTAATTTCATCAATTATGTATAATGGAAAAATAACTGATGAAGTTGATTTAATTTTAAAATATATTTCTTCTTGATTTATTTGATTGATTTGTGGTAAAAATAAAAACTCTCTATTAAAATATTCTTTATCTTTTACTATTAAAAGATCGCCTACGATTGTTTTCTTTATACTTGGTTTTAAATTTTCTGAATTCAATATTTCATATATTTCAACATTATCAATATTACTATTTTGAATATTTAAATAAATCTTCTTATCTAAATTTTCATTTTTTTTTATATTTATCCTAAACCAAACAGTAGAAGACGTATAACCAAAATTAGGAATATCTAAATTATTATTTTTAAAACTTACACTCCTTTTATTATACACTATATCATCTATATTTAAATTATTTTCATTATCTATAAAATATTCAAGATTCTCACCAACCACTTGGTTATATGTTTTATTTTTAATTTCTAAAATTGGCGAAGAGAATATGTTTATAGTATATAAAAAGAAAAAGTAGAAAATAATTTTATAAAAAATAATCATTTTATTTTATAAAATTATTTATTTTCTTGTAGTAGTGTAATAGTATTACAAAAATCATTTTTAGAAATACCAGCATTGACCATTTCTTCACAAGATAAAGTTTTTAAATATTTAAAACATTCTCTAAAAGCAGTTTTAGCAGATTCTGGATCATTTACTCTAAGATTGTATATATTACTTTTCTTATTTTTTTCAATACAATTAGGAGTAGAAATTTCTTCTTTAACTTGTTTTTGCATATAATCGGGTAGCTTTTCAATTGTTGTAGCAGAGCACTTTTCCATATAATTACAGATTTCAGATGCAATTTTATTGGATTCTTCTCTCCAGATTGGATCATCTATGCCTTTCTTTACTTTAGGTTTACAAAACAATATCGTAAATAATATTACTAAAATAAATAACTTATGCATTTTTTCCCAAACCTTCAATAATACCTATAATACTTTTCTTAAAAATCAAATATATTTTATTCATCTGATTTATTTTTTCTCCATTTAACATCCAATATTTTGCATAATTTGAAAAATTCCACAAAACATGAAATTTCTATTCAATCCTTACTTTTTTCCCTTGCTTTATCCTAATTCCTAATTAATATTTAAACTAAGTATTTATTTGAAGGTATAGATTATGTTTACATGGGTCACTCAGGGAATTGCAGAACCATATATTCCCTCTAATAAATCAGAAATAGTCAAAAGAGTCACTCCGTCCCACCAAGGGGTTCCAGATAAGTCCATCCGGGTCAATGAGGATACATATAAGCCCCACAAAAAGAATTTTAGCTCTATGGGAAATAGTATTGAATCTTATTCACAGGAAGAAATTAAGAATGATGAGTTAGCAACTCCAGTTTTCGCACGGGAAATCATGTCAACATCGCTCCATACCGCCTATGTATATGCTTCTCTTTCATCGGGGGAATCTATTTTAAATAAAAATAGAATTAGGTACATTCCTATAATTTCAAGGGATAATAAAATTTTAGGAATTGTATCTCATAAAGATATTTTACTTTATACAATTCAACTTTATAGAAAATCTCCCACCGATATTGAAAAATCTCAATTAGGGGACATAATGAAGACAAAGATTTTAACAGGATACCCAGATACAGCAATTAGGGAAATTGCAAAAATTATGTTTGAAGAAAGCGTAGGTGCTTTGCCTATTATTTCGAGAGAATCCTCCGATTTGGTTGGAATAGTTACGCGTAATGATATCCTAAAGTCAGTTATGTTACATACCAGTATGAATTTATATATTTAAAATTGAAAATATATAAAGGCTTTGGGGGCTGAAATTCCAATATTATAAATACCCATAGATAAAATTCCTGCTATTGTTCCCTGAACGGAAGATGGTAAATTTATCCATGAAATTTTTATTCTTTCTTTAATTCTTACAGAGCTGAGATGCCATACACCAAAACCAATTATAATAAAAATTATATTGTTATCTAAATTTGGTGATTCAAAATTAAATGAAAAAATAATTTCGATCATTTTTATCAAACTATCAATACTCTCCATGCGGAATAAAACCCAACCTATAACTACTATTTGAAATGTAACTATTACTCTAATGTATTCATTTAGATTAAATTTAATAAATCTTTTTAAATTAGAAATTATTATAGTTTTCTTTGAATTCATATTAGATAATTCTTTGGTAGCAATCAGGTTTTGTTTAATGGAATCAAAGGAAAACTGTTTAATATTTTTTAGTGATTTGGGATATTTGAGCCATCTTTCTAATCCTAAAAATAATCCGTGATACATTCCCCAAATTACGAAGTTTATTGATGCACCATGCCATAAGCCACACAAAAACATTGTAATAAATAAATTTAAATATACCCTACTTCTATTTCCCCCAAGTGCAATATAGAGATAGTCCCGAAACCAAGAACCTAACGAAATATGCCATCTTCTCCAAAATTCATTTATGGAGGAGGATTGATAAGGACGATTAAAATTTAATGTTAAATTAAATCCTATTATCATCGCAGATCCAATCGCAATATCCGTATAACCTGAAAAATCACCATATATTTGAAAAGCATATCCGTATATAGCAGTAATAATTTCTAGTGATGAATACATTTCAGGAGCGGAGTAAACTCTATCTATTAAATTTGCTCCTAACCAATCTGCTCCTAATTTCTTAAACAAACCACAAAAAATAAAGAAGATTCCAATAGAAAATTTATCAAAAGAAGGTGAAAAATGCCTCATATAAGGATTGATAGATGGGAGGAAATGATTTGCTCTAACAATAGGTCCCGCTACCAATTGGGGGAAAAAAGTAACAAATAAAGCAAATTTTAAAAAATTCTTCTCTGCTCTCATATTTCCTTTATATACATCTATTGTATAAGATAAGGTCTGAAATGTGTAAAATGAAATACCAACAGGTAATAGTATTTCTAATTTATCTATCTCAGAGCTTGAGCTTATTAAATAAATAAAATTATTTAGTATTTCGATAGAGAAATTTAAATATTTAAATATAAATAATAATCCCAGATTAAAAGATAAAGATAAAAATAAGTATATTTTTGTATCTTTATCTTCAGCCCTAGAATTCTCAATTTTTAAAGCTAGAAAATAATCTGTTATTGTTGAAAATAATAATAATAAAATTGGATATAAATTCCAACTAATATAAAAATAGTAAGAATATAGTAATAAAAATACTAACTTTAAATGTGGATATTTTTTAACTATATAAATTGTAAAAATTACTAATATAAAAAAATAGAAATAAGCCTTACTTGTAAAATTTACAGCTCGATTAGCTTCCTTTTTTTCCAGTATCTTTTTTTTTTCGATAATATTATTTTTATGACCTAAATATTTTTGGTATTGATTGTAAAAATCAGTATAAAATAATTCTGCTAGATAATCGCCACCGGGTCTTGTTAAATGAGTTCTGTCTTGTTGAATTATACCCATACGGATAAGTTCTGCACTTTTTCCCTCGCCTCCCATTGCTAAAAAACTATCATAAAATGATACACCATATTCTTTAGCTACTTTCTTATAAACTTCTCTTATTTTAAGCATCTCAGGCATTGTAATTAATTTACCAGTAGAATCAGGTCTTACCCTTTCTACAGGTCCAATAATTAAAATAGTGGAATCATTAGATTTAGTTTTAAATCTATTCAAGACTTTTCTAGTACTATTAAGGTAAAAGTCCTGATTCCTCTGGGATGATAACCACATATTTTGTGATTCATTAACACCATATTGTAATACAATTAAATCTGGTTTAAACTTTTTTATTCCACATTCAAACTTGTCTTCATCCGAAATTAATTGATCATTTAATTCTAATCCCATGACTGAAACCGGCGAATAAGAAACTCCATAAGATGTTTCTAATGTTAATGCATCTATGTATGGTAAATTTCCAGTTGTTCCTTCAAAATTAAAAGATACTTTATCGGATGGAGGTATAGAATATTCATAAAATTCGCATTTATCATTATATAAAGTTTCTTTTATATTTATTTTTCCATTTCCATAATTTATATTAATATTTATTGGTTTAGATTGAAACGTATCACTTTTTTGTGAATGCAGTATCAGGCCTGCTTTTAACCATGATGTTTGATCTTTGCCCAATATCTGAGTAGATGTTGAATTAGAACTTAATGGTAAAAATGATTCTCCTAAAAAGCCAATATTATGATTAGGGGATCCCCAGGGCTTTGCTTTTTCTCTTATGAAGTTAGATTCTGAAGTTGGATTACCATGATTTAAAAAAGCTCTTTCCAATTTATAGTACACTGGAATGGCTCCCCGACCACCATCCCCGAAATCCGCTTGAAATTTATTTTTTAATTTAGATGTGATGATATCTGCCCAAATAATCGAATCACCAAAATGCAGTATCCGAACAACTTTATTTTTATTGATTTCTAAATCATGCAACTTATCATAAAAATTTTTAAGATATATATAGTTTTCACCTGTATCAAAAATTTCATCTTTTAATATAGGTAATTCTATTGTTTCTTTTTTGGGAGGAAAAAGATAAGATTTTAATTCAAAATAGAGGTCTGGTTTTAATTCATCCGGATCCGGAAAAAATTTTATGTTAACTGGATCCAGATAAACTTTTTGAACACAAGAAAAACTTAATAAGGTTAATATCCAAAATAATAAAAAAAGTCCTTTTCGTGATACTGAACTCATCTATTAAAAAAATTGAAATAGGCTAAACCTAAATCCTCTACCTAACTCACTAGATTCTCCATTAACCGGAATTTGTCCTGATAATGAAATCATTGTTTGATCAAATATCTTATAACTAATTCCAGGATAGAAATTCCAAAATCTAATATTTGTATCAACTTTTTTATCATATGGAACGCGATACTCAGTCTCAGCCAATAATCTTAAATTACCTAAATTCACAGAAACTAACCCACCAGCCTGATAAGATCTTCTAAAGTCCTGATTATTTACTTCTCTGAATTTACTATTTGTTTCAGATTGCATAGAGAGATCCGCTTGAAATTCAAATATCCCAATTCCAACCCCAAATGAAAGATTTGGTCTTACAATATAAACATCAGGTGTTACATCATATCTAGGGTTTTGAGTCCTTTGCTTGTCATACAATCTTACTCCTCCACCCCATACAAATCGAAGATTACTACCACCACTTTCACTTGCAAACTTTAGGGTCGTATTCCACCTGTCATTTTGAACAATAGTTTTCTCACCTACGGTTTCATACCTGGTAGCTCCACCATTTACTTTGAGAGAAAAGTTATTTAAAAAGATAAATTCTCCTTCTACCGAACCAGTCTTATCTTTTTCAAAAGTCTTATCTGTCTTTTTTTGGGTATAAGTACCATCTACCCTTACCTTGTTATATATACCAGCAGGCTCAATTCTTAGTGGATGACCAAATTGAGAACTATCTGCTGATACAGGGCTTAGAAATATAGTTATAAAACTTAAAATAATTAATAATATAAATTTATCTTTCATCATTTGTTAACCCCTTAACTGCAGTTGCATATTTCTCACCTATGATTCTAAATCCAACTGATGTAGGGTGAATACAATCTCCATATAGACTCGCAGTAGATATATAATTATTACTTGCAGAAGCTCCTAGTGTATAACGTAAATCAATATACCTCAGATACGGCTCTTCCGTAGTCACTGTGTACAACAAAGCATTGTACTCATTGAAGAGTTGTGGTAGCCCAAGTCCACTTGGATCTGTACCATTTACCTGCGCATCTGTAAAACCACCTGTAGTTTTTAATGTTGTACGACAAGTAGTTGTTGATAAGGAATTAATCTCATTATCAGGAGAAGCAAAATCATACCCATGAATGACCCATAGGATGGGATCTCCTCCATACTTTGATACTTTATATGCATTGCCAGTAACAATCATTTTTTTTAAATTTGATTTAAAAGTAACCAACCGATTTGTTTTTTCAGTCACAAATCCATTGTTTTTATAAGCTTCAACACTTCCCTGTATGTCATTTCCTCCCATGGATATTAACATATATTTAATACTAGGTCCAGTCTCATCTATAACCTTTATATGAGTATTCAGACTAAGAACTCCAGCTAAGGTCTCTGCAGCTTTAGTCGCCCCTACTATTTTATATCCATGGTATTTCTCTAATTGAACTCTGAGAGTTTCTACGACTTTCGATCCATAAATTAAATCAGTCCAGCTATCCCCTACCATTCCGAACTTTACCCCTGCCTGATAGTTACATGTTGCCAAAACATAACAGGCAATTTGCTTATCATCTAATAAGGCAGTATTTTTCTTTGCTGAATCACAATTCATGATTCCCAAAGAAAGGAATGACAGTAAAAATATAATTATTATTCTTTTTATTCTCATATTTTTCCCCCAAGTAAGAAGAATCCCAAATTATAAAATTCAGTCAATTAGAAACAGATTTTTATAATTTTCTACGAATATTTATTTCTTTCTGTATAAAGTAATTATTGAATCCAACAAAATAAAAATTTTCGTTTATAATCTTTGTATATTTATATTACCAAGTTTTATAAAAATTCTTATTACAAATTTTCGAACGAAATAAATTTCTATATTTTCTTTTTCTAATACCCTATCCTTTTAATATCTTATTAATTTAGTACTTGCTAAAGTGTTTATCAAAAATTGTACCTTCTTAATAAGACATAATCAATATTTTATATTTTTTATTCGTTTTAATGAGACATAATATTATTTAAAATCTGTATTATGTCAATTTTTTTTTAAATTCTTTGAGTACAATTCCGAATTTAGGTTTTAATTCTAAGAGGATGGTTTTTTATAGAATCTTAGATTGTTCATCTGGAGAAACCATGACCCTTAGTTGGCCCGAAGTTTTACAAGAAGTATCCAAGCAAATACCACCCATTTATTATGATCCATTCATATCTCCCTTATCAATGGAAAATTTTGATAGGGATAGGTTAGTTTTGCGGGCGCCATCAGCAGTGGTCAAAGAACACGTTATAAAGAAATACCAACATTTTATTATTGATGCCGTTGAAAGAGTTTTGGGAAGTAAAGTTCAAATAGAAATTTTAGTAGATAAGGAAACTAAAAAGCCCCTTTCTGGTTTTGTTGAAGATAAATTCAATGAAGATCTCTATCATTTTAATCCGGACTATTCTCTCCAAAATTTTCATACTGGAGAATCTAATCTTCTTGCATATTCTGCCTGCAAAGAAGTAACACAAAAACCAGGAAGTATCAATCCTCTCTATATATTCGGAAAAGTAGGAACAGGTAAAACTCATCTCTTACAAGCTATAGGGGCTAATATTCAAAAAATTCCCGGACAAACTGTGCGTTATATTCCAATTAGTAGCTTCCTTTCTGAATTTGTATATAATGTTCAAAATAAACAAAATATAGAAGGCTTTCGAACGAAATACCAGTCGTATACTACCCTGATTATTGATGACATACACCAATTGAATAGTAGTGCTGAGAAAACTCAGGAAGAATTCTTTCACCTTTTCAATTATTTATCAGAAAGAAAACGCCAGATTATCATTGCATCGGATAGACCAATTCACGAACTACCACTGCAAGATAGACTTAAGTCAAGATTTGCAACCGGATACCAAGTTGAAATTCGATCCCCAGATCCTAAAGTGCGGGAGTCTATCATTACTGCTAGATCCAAAGAGCTCTCTTTAGAATTAACAAAAGAATCTATCTCTTTTATAAAAGAAAATTTTCGTTCTGACATACGCTCAATCATAGGTTGTCTCAATGAGCTTACACTTTATAAAAAAACTTATAATGTCTTAATATTGCCGGAAGATAAAATTAAGGATATTTTGGAGTCTAGGCTAGAGAAACAAGGTAAAGTTCAGGTTCCTTCCGAAAAAATCTTAGATGCGGTGTGTGAATATTATTCCCAAGAAAAATCAAACATCACAAGTAAAAGTAGGAAAGCTGAGTTTATTATCCCACGACATATTTGTATGTATTTATTATTTGATTTGTGTAAACTGAATAAAACATTCATAGGAAAGATATTTCAGACGAAACATACTACTGTAATATCTGCTATTAAAAAGATTAATGAAAAAATGAAAAATGATGCAAATTTTAAAAGAACCGTGGAAGGATTTAAAAAGAGATTTGAATTTCAGTAATACTATCTAGTTTCAGTAGTTATTATTTTAGAAAGTTCAATAATTTTTTTCTGATAGTTTCCATTCGTTTCTTTCTTATATTGATCGTAGGCTTCTAACTTTATTTTAGATTTTACTTCCACTTCAGGAATTTGCTGTAAGAAATAATCTTTTTCTTCAGCATTAAAATCTTTATCTATTGGATTATTTAACTTTCTGATTGAAATTCTTTTTAGCTGATTAATTTTATTAGATTCACATCGAATTAGATCATCTAATTCGACTTGAATACATATCATACCTCGTAAACTATTTATTACTTCTTTGAGTGGAGGCTCAAAAATTTTCTTAAGTTCGGAGCTTGAATTTATTAGGGAAAAGCGAACATTATTTTCTTCAGCAATTTTTTCAAGTTCGCCTATCTTATCTTTTGGTATGTCGATTCCAGTAATAAATACTTTAATACCTGTTTGAAATGTGTTCAATGCCATAAGTTTTTTTAAGGAATCTGATAAATTCCCTTCACACTTATTGAGCCCATCTATAATAAGTAAAATATTGAATTTTCCTTTTTTATTTTTCAATTCATCTCTCAATTTATCCACTGTAAGGGCAATAGAACTACTACCAGTCGCTTGCAAATTTTCAATTTCTTTAATTAAGTTTGATTTTGATACATTTTTAAATGGAGATTGTAATTCATCGAAAGCAGAACAACCCTGCCTCCCATAAGTATATGCTCCTATCCTTATAAAGTTTGGAGAGTTTTGTACATAGTCTTTTACAACTGACTTAATTGAATCTAATTTAGTAACCCCATCAAAGGATTTGTCCTGCATACTTAAATTTTGTCCCAAGAGTAAGATCATATACTCTCCATTGATAGAGCCCTGAATCGAAATACCTCTGCATTTTCTGGGCTGACATTCATCTTCTTTAGGATTAAGTCCAGCGTATATTTCTAATTTATCCGTAATACCATCACCATCTGAATCAGGAAATAAAATAGCCTGTGAAAATGGAATTGAAATGATTATAAATAAACTTATAAACATTAAAAAGTAATAGTTGAAAATAATATTTATGAAGTTTTCAAATTTAAAAATAAAAATCTTTTTTAAAAGGCTTTTTATTTTTAAATTCATTCTGCCTTACTGTTCCTCTCTAGATTTATGTAACAGGCAGTTTACCAACCATTCACATTGTAAACAATAAGAATCTTGCGTATTGAATGTCCCTGGAGGGCAAATATTTGCGTTCTCAATTTGCAAAGGTAGTAAATATTTTTCTTTCCCTGCAAAATTTTCCATAGAAGAAATAGTTTTTAAGTGTAGTTGATTTTTTTTTAAAATTGGATCTTCATTTATTTCTACTTTATCAACAATTTCTGTAGCTTTAGCAATTACATCACTGAGTATACTTTCTTTACTAGACTTAACAAATAATTGATAAAAAACAATTCCGCCTAATGCCCCACCTAAATGACATGTATTACTGATGGGAGCAGAACCTAAATAAGTAAAAACTCCCCCTAAAAGTAATGAAAACCACACTGCATTTTTGGCCTTAATATTAAAAAATAATATCCAAATCTCCTGCTCGGGATAAAAAAAACCAAACATAGCTAAGAGTCCAAAGATAGCACCACTCGCTCCAATAGTAACCATCATTGTAGTATCCGTGCCATACAAATACTTTCCAAGATAGGCACTTATAACAACCATTGCTCCACCTGTTAGTAAGGAGAGAAAGTATAAGGATATAAATTTAATTTTTCCAATTTTCGGTAATATATTCATACCTAATAGATAAAATCCATACATATTAAAAATGAGATGAAGCGGTAAAATCCCTCCGGGAGCATGGAAAAAACCATATGTAATTATTTGCCAGTATCTCCCTTCTATAAAAGAACGGGGTTCTAGCCCAAAAAGTCGGTCGATAGTAAAAAGTAGACTTGGATCTGAATCTTCAAAGATGCTTATTTGGATGAGATACACAAGTACATTGAGAAGTAAAATTACGTTTAAGGGATGGAAAATAGGGAAACCAAAGAGTAAAAATCCCTGCTCATTTTTTTTCTTTGCCATATTCTTAATATACTACAAAAGGGATAAATTAGTCAAGCAGGGTATTTCAAAATAAAGGTAACTAAATATATGTCAAATGATAATAAATTCAAATCCATAAACTGGACAGGAAGTTCCCTAATTCTTCTAGACCAGAGAAAAATTCCATTTTCTAGAGAATATTTAGAATGCAATAGCTTAGAATTGGTTATCACTGCAATAAAACAGATGATAGTCAGAGGAGCCCCGGCAATTGCTCTCTCTGGAATGTACGGGATAGCCCTATATCTTTTGGGAATCAATAAAAAACCAGAATACCTCGAATTAGAAAATAAGCTAAAAAGTCTCCTTGATTCAAGACCAACAGCCGTAAACTTAAAATTAGCGATAGAAAGATACACTTCAGTCATTAATAAAGAAAAATTTAACTCTAGTTCTTTGGAAAATTTAACTTCTGAAACAATTAGTTTTGCAAATTTAATTTTTAAAGAAGACCTAGATGTCAATAGTCAGATTGCAAATAATGGAACGTTACTCTTTCCTGAAAACCAAAAAAATATTTCTATACTTACTCATTGTAATACTGGTGCACTTGCTACAGCAGGTATAGGTACTGCAATTGGTGTAATGAGAGCCCTTAAGAAAAAAGGTTATAATTTAACAGTATATGCAAGCGAAACACGTCCCTATCACCAAGGTTCAAGATTAACTGCCTGGGAATTAAAAGAAGAAGAGATTGAATGTTTTATTATAGGAGATAGTATGAGTGCTTGGTTGATGAATGATAGAAAAATTGATGCTGTTTTGGTAGGAGCCGATCGTATAACAAAAAATGGTGATACAGCAAATAAGATTGGAACTCTATCCCATGCAATAATTGCACAAAACTTTAAAGTCCCATTTTATGTAGCGGCAAGTTCTACTAGTTTTGACTTTAACATAGAAAATGGAAACGATATACATATTGAAATGAGAGCAGAAGATGAACTAACTCAAAATTCATTTTTAAAAGATGAGAATGGTAAAAATTACATTCCAAAAGGTGTACTATCTCCATTGGGAGCAAAGGCACTAAATCCATCATTTGATGTAACACCTTCTAAGTATATAACTGGCATTATTACTGAAAAGGGAGTTATATCACCTGTTAATCAAAATAATATTAAAAGTATTATAGGAGCTTAAAAACTCTAGTCCCACTTATAAACTTTTAATCCTAATGTAAAGAAAACTGCCCCTATAATATTTAATATAATAACCGGAAGTATTACATCAGTTAATTGTGCTCCCTCGTTATATATACTTCTTATGGAATCAGCTATAAGAGTCAGAGGAAAATATCGAATAATTTTTTCAGCTTGCTCTGGAAAGTTATGATAAGAGAAAAATACTCCCGAACAAATTGTCATTGGAAAAGTAACTAAATTAATTAAACCATTTGCAACCTGTGTACTTGACGCTCTAGATGAAAAAAGAATAGCAACTCCCGAAAAAGCAAAATTTCCTGAAAAAAAGCATAAAATCATAGCCAAATAAGAGCCTTGAATCTGAACGTCATACATAAAATATGAGAAAATAATTAAAAATATAAATTCCAAGCCACTTAATATAAATCTTGTAAATACATGAGACATTAAAAATATCCATTTAGGTAAGGGTGTTGCCATCATCCTTCTCATTAATTTCTTAATCCTAAATTCAATTAGAGTCCAACCACTCCCCCATATACAAGAATTCATAATTCCTAAAGCTAACAAACCTGGAATTAAAAAATCTACATATCTAGATCCTTTTGTGTTTATGGAGACAATTTTTCCAGAAGATATATTAGTTTTATTTAATAATCTTTCTAATAGGAGGTACGATTGATAACTTTCAGAGTTAGATGGGTCAAAATAATATATTAAATCATTTTTTGATTCTAAATATAATTGTAACTCACCTCTTTTCATTTTTTTTATAGCTTCCTCTTCTGTTATTGATATAAATTCATACTGAGAGTAACTATTTTCAGGAATAGGAATCGATTTATATTGTGATACTAATTGAATAGAATTTTCACCTACAATACCTATTTTTCTAATAGATTCTTTTTTGTTACTAAATGCTGAACCTAAAACACCTGCCATAAGCAGAGGAAATCCAAAAGCCCAAAATATTATTCCGGGATTTCTATAAAAGGATTTTAACTCCATTAAAACTAATTGAAAAAACATTTAGTCCTCCAAACTTCGACCAGTCATTGACAAAAACAAATCATCAAGTGTCATTTTTTTACATTCAAAACTAAGTAATGTTAAATTATTAGATTTTATTATTTTAAAATATTCTGGTAGAAAATTAATAATATCATTTACATGAATTTTTCCAGAGATATTCTGTTCACTCCAATAAATTTTTCTAAATCCAGGTAATTTTTCCCATTCGATAGTTTTATTATTTTTTAACAGGGTAAAGTTAATGTATTCACCTAAACTATTTCTTTCCAAGAGTTCATCTAATGTGCCACTTGCCAGAATTTTACCTTTATCTAAAAATAAAATCCTATCGCATAACTGTTCTGCTTCTTCCATATAGTGAGTAGTTAATATTAAGGTAGTAGATTTCTTTTTTAATTCCTGTAAAATATTCCAAATCTCTCTTCTAGCAGTAGGATCGAGTCCTGTAGTTGGCTCATCTAAAATCAATACCTTTGGATTATTGATTAATGAAATTGCTAAAGCTAATTTTTGTCTTTGTCCACCTGAAAGATTTTCTACATAAGTTTTTTTCTTTTCACTTAATCCAACTAAATTTAAAATTTCCTCAGGATTTTTTACTGTGATACTATAGAAACTTGAAAATAAATTCATAGTCTCCATCACTGATAATTTATCTATAAATTTTGTTTCCTGTAAAGAGAATCCTAATATTTTTCGTATTTCCATTTCATGAGATTTCCAATTCATTCCTAAAATCTTGATCCCGCCCTCATCCGGAAATTGAATACCCTCTATCATTTCTACAAGAGTTGTTTTTCCTGCTCCATTAGGCCCCAGCAAAGCAACAAATTCACCTTCTTTGATTGATTCAGTAATACCGTCTACAGCCTTTAAATCTTTGAATGTTTTCTTGACATTATTAATTTCAATTGCATTTATCATAAAATTACCTAAGGTTGAAAATCTCCATAAAGTATAATCCAATCTTCACTTTTTCTATCATACCACTCTTCTTCATTGTAATACTTTGAACCGGTAGCTTCTATAACTTTCTTCATATATTCCTCGCCAGGATCAAAATCTTTACCAACAAGTGCTACAGATCTTCCGAATTTTTTCTTTGCCTGCGTGTGAGAAAAGACACCTTTTAATGATTCAATTTTTTCGTTTGATATTTGAATTCCAAATTTCTTGGATAATTCATTAACTAATACTATTACCTTTTTAGTTTGAGATTCATTTGCAAGTAATTCTTCTGTATTTTTACCAACTATTTCAATTTGAATACAAGAATTATTTGTTCCTCCTGCCGCTCTAGCTGTATGATTTAAAGAATCTAATAATTGATACGCCTTACCATCTTTATCCACCATAATGTTTGCTGATACTCTTCGATCTTCTAATACTTTAAGAGATACTTTAAAATCACTAATAGCTGTAAAATGTAGTACAATACAGGAAGGCTCCATACTTTGATCAAAAGCATATTTTACCCTATATTCTTCGGGAATATGACCGGTACTATCTTTTTCAACATTTTCAAGAATTGTTATAGGATTTTCCGTAATACCTCTTCCATGAGTAAAATCTTCTTTTGGTTTACTAGATTTAGGATCTTCTTTTCTAAATGTCCATTCTTTAGATAGTCTATCTTTCCATTCTATCTCAGGGGAGTATTTACCTGATAAGGAAATTAACACTGAAGCTAATAGCTTTTCTCCCCCACAGTCTCTCATATCTACAAAATTTCCATATTTTTTCTTTGCTTGTGTATGTGTAAAGATTCCACGTTCAGAAGCTATATCTTTATTTTCTAATGGAATAGAGTACTTTTTTGCATAATTACCAATAAATTCTGATATTTTATTTAACTGTATTACATTTGATAAAATTTCATCTTCCTTACCTTCAATCGCGATATGAACAGTATATTTATCCATTCTTGGAATCAAGCGATAGACTTTAGACTTTGATTGAAAATCTTTATATATATTTCCTTTTTTATCAATTATTGCATGTATAAAAAATTTATTCAATATAGACTTTTCTAAATAATCTTTCATTGAATCTGAATCTGTCGTATGTATAACGATCGCTGTTGGATTCTTTTCGCGATTTTGAGAAGAAATCAAATTAATTTTTTCTGAATTTATCTGTAATTCCTGAAAAAGATTTTTCATGTTTCGAGATGAAATATTAGAACTAGAAATTAAATTTTTCTTTAAAATATCTTCACTAGAACAATTAAATAAAATGGTTAGAGAAATAATTAAATAACTAATAATATTTTTTTTCATAATATTTTTTAAATATCCTTTAATTGAAAATTAAAAGATATTTTGAGTTTTAATTAATAGTATAAACACAAGTAGGCAACATCTTCAATAGCTTTTACCTGAAAGCTTTCATTTGCAGGAACCGAAAAACTCTCAAAGGCTTTGTATTTTGTGAAACTAGTTTCCCCTTTTAATTTAACATCCAAACTTCCAGAAGTAATAGTCATAATTTCTTTTTTATTCGTGGAGAATTCATATTCACCGGGTAATATAACCCCTACCGTTGCCGGTGCATCTAATCCTTGAAAAGAAATAGACTTAACTTTTCCATTAAAATACTCATTTACTTTTAACATTTATAACCCCTCTAAAAATAGTTTTTTTTAGAGATGTTATATTGCAACCTGTTATTCCAGAGATTGAAAGGAGGGTGAAATTAGATATTTCTATTAAAAATAATTTTATGATATAAATACTAATGAATATAGTATTCATATCATAAGCACTAAATAAATCTTATGCTAAACTAAGTATAAAGTTTTTAACATCTCGTAAAACAATTTCTTTATCTTTTGGAAGCTCATTCATCATTTCATGAAATAATCCAGGATAAATTTTAATCTCTTTATTTGGTGTAGTTAAATTAGAGAAAAATTCTTTTGTTCCCTCATAATCAGTAATACCATCCGCATCACCATGAATCATAAAAATTGGTACTGATATAAGATGTGCTTTTTGAAATAAAGCAGAACCCAAATTAAATAAATTCAAACCCATTTGAAAAGAAACCTTACCATGAACTAGAGGATCTTTCTTATAGGCTTCAATTACACTTTGATCATGAGAAAGAAATTGTAAGTCTAAGTTTGCATCTAATGTAGTAGATGGCATTATAGAACTTAAAATTTGAGCGGCACATTTTTTAATTTCTTTCTCCAAGTCCATTTTGATTTTCAATCCAGGAGAGCTTGCTATTATACCAGATAAGTTATCTTGATTGAAACCTTCTGTTGCATATTGTAAAACAATTACACCACCGAGTGAATGTCCAAGTAGTACAACCTTTTCAACCTTTTGTTCATCTTTTGCAATACGAATTAAATCAGATAGATCATCGATGTAATTTTGGAATTGATCAACATGTCCTCTTTTTCCTTCTGAACGACCATGTCCCCTTGCATCCAAGGCATATATAGAAATACTCTCATCATTTAATGTGTTTAATAAGTTACCATATCTATCGCTGTGTTCACCAAAACCGTGCTGAAAAACCAAAACCTGCTTTGAATTAGGCTTGGTCCAAGATTGATAAAAAAGATTTTTATTATCTATTGAAGATTTAAAATTACTCTGTTTATTTGTGTAGCTCATTGAAAACCGCCGTTATTGTATTCAGAAGATTGTTAAAAATAAAATTACTGTCAAGAATTTTATTGAAGTTTTTTCCAATAGAAATTCCTTATTTCCCCTATTACTCTTATATTAAAAAATTTAGGCATTAAAATAGTCAAAATAAATATGTTATATAATCATCATCCCCAAAATCATTATAGCTATTTTTCACTTTCTTTGACCGATTTGGAGGAATTGACCATCCTCTTAGGATTTCATTGAATTGAACAAGGTTTTCTTTATGCTCAACAAGCTCTCTTTTCAGCTGAGTCTTAATTTCCTTACTTTTTAATGAAACTTCCCGATTCCCTTTCCTAGAAAAACCCCATGCAGGGTCCTTTTGGGCTAATTTTATCTTGGATCGAATGGATTTCAGTTGTAAACTATATCCCTCTTTTGCTGCTTTAATCTGAAAAATAGAGAACTCCTCGCTAAAATTACCTTCATATGCATTGTATTGAGAATGAAGTATTTCTAATTTTTCTAGATTATTCGAACGATATGCCTCTTGGACTTCAAACCAAAGAGTCTCAAAATGCTCACCCGACTCTTTCCGATAGTCAGGATGGAGTTTTCGAACTAGGGCTCTATAGACTGATTTGACTCTATCAATTAAATTTGGATTCTCTTTTTTTAATTCTTTTTTCTCAGCCTCTCGGGCTTTTTGCTCTTCTTTTTTTCTGTTAAACTGGAACTTAAATTTTTCAAATAGTATCTGGAATGCTTTTTTATCCCTAGCCAATTCTTGTAGCTGAGGGTTTGTTTTCAGAAATTCTTTAAATACTTTTAGTATCTCATCATCCCCAAAATTATCTTGCTTTTCATCTTGGTATCTTGGCTCATCTTCCTCAAATTCTTCATCTTCATCTTCGAACTCAGATTCATATTTCTCAGGATTTTTTCTTCT